>JASGDB010000069.1:0-11758 GCA_049841315.1 Bergeyella sp.
CGATATTTGTATATCTGCAGTCTCTCTGTCTTTTTCCTGTTGCTTTTTCCAATGTATTCTTCTAAATGATTTTTTTTAACTTTTAGTATATTGAATATTTACTTTGCAAACTTATCACAGTTTCTGAGACTTTGTGAGAGGGAAAAGCATCGTAATCCGAACCTCGAATCTCGTACCTCGAAAAATCCACGGGAGAATCTGTAAGCCGGATTCTGTCTGTGCCGAAGCACGAGCCTGTTATTTATCTGAATTTTACATTGCTGCAAAATTTTAGCTGATTACCCCTCGGTTTTTGGAACGAGCCGCTCCTATTCCGGCGAACCGGAAGCACCGATATACTTATCATTGCACCGCAAAGAGTTTACCTGGTTTCACTACAGCCGAACTGTACCTGCTTTCTGTTGCACTTGTCCTCATCTTGCGATGGACGGATGTTATCCGCTTTGCTGCTCTGTGGTGTCCGGACTTTCCTACACTCAGAATACCGAGCATCAACAGGCCGATTTTCCCGTGGAGTGCGAAGATAATAAAAAGTAGCGGAAATATTGGTATGCGGGATGCAGTGAAAGTTTGCCGACATTGAAAGAAGTAAAATTGCCATGCCTGATATTTTCTCCTTGAATCCCTTATGAATAAAAGGATTTACGGGGTTGATATGTACTAAATTCAGATTAGTTGGTGTTAAAAATATCATTTTTTTTCAGTCGAATGATAAATATTAACTAAAAAAGTGGTATTTTTCGACCAAATTTCTAAAAAAATAAAAATCATGAAAAAGGTGTTGCTGGCAGGATTGTTATTATTGTCCTTTATGTTTCAGGCGCAAACGTATAAATTTGGAGTTACAGGAGCTGTAAACAGGGGCTCTATTGTTGGAGTTCACGGAGTTTCCGAACCGAAATGGGGAGGCATGGTAGGTGCTTTTGCCAACTTCAGCATTGTGGAGAATGATGTTTTTGATTCTGCGTGGCTGTATTTTCAGCCTCAGCTGGAATTCAGCAAGCAGGGAGAAAAAGGAGCTTGGGACGATGATATGGAGGACGGATATGAATCCTATGATATGGGATATATTGCAGTTCCGCTGTATCTTAAATACTTTTTTCACAAAGGGAATATGAAAAGAGATTTCTTCGTTTTTGCAGGACCAAAGTTTGAGTTTCTCGTGTATAGTAAAACCAAGGAGGGGACGGCTGCTGCAGAAGCTGCATCTTATGGTTATGATCCGGCTAGATTCGGGCTTGAACAGAAATTTAGTAATTTCGGATTCGGGCTTTCTTTAGGAGCAGGGTTGAAAATTAGTGATAAAGGAGAGGTATTTCTTCGTTATGACAGAGGACTTAGTAAAGTATATCCTGATTATAATCTTTATACCACTTACAATCGTTTCATCGCCCTTGGCTTCAATTATTATTTTAAAGAAAATTAAAAATATTTATTTTCAGTTATCTAAAAATACATGCACTACACAAGCATATTGTGTTTATTTATTTTGAAAAATATATTTTACAGATTTTTTTTGTTCCCGGGAATGATTGTCTTTTCATCGAAAATACAGCTTCATGCAGGCGTTGTTCTGTTGGTATCGTTACTTTTATTGTCATGTAAGCCAAAAGAAAACATGGTGTATATGAGTAATAATAATTTTGAACAGGAAGTTTCTCAGGCTCGTTACGAAGGACTGCATATACAGGAGGGAGATGTTCTCGAAATTATTGTATCCGCGTTGGATGAACTTGCGGTGAAGCCTTTCAATAAAACTACCATGTCCCAGACAGGAAAGGATGATAATACATCCAATACCATGCGTTTAGGGGACAATAATTATATTGTGAGCAACAGCGGATACATCAGTTTTCCGGTGATAGGCGCAGTATTCTGTAAAGGAATGACACAGCAGCAACTGAAAGAAGATTTGGAAGAAAGGCTGAAAGCATACCTTACCGACCCGATGGTTTCTCTGAGGCTTACCAATTTTAATATCAGCGTTCTGGGAGATGTGAAAAATCCCGGACAGAAAACGAGTACAACCGAAAAACTAAATGTATTTCAGGCGTTGGCATTGGCGGGAGATATGAATGATTCTGCGAACCGTACCAATATCAAACTGATTCGGTATTCCGAGGAAACAGGAAAAGATGTAACGCACAGTCTTGACCTCTCAGAAGCATCTGTCGTAAATTCACCGTATTATTACCTTCAGCAGAACGATATTCTCTATGTAGAGCCGGATAAAAACAAGCAGATTGCTGCTAATGCAACTAACCCGAACCGGAATTTACTTTTGCAGATAGGTGGTGCGCTTATCGGTCTCGCTACTCTCATTTTAGCCATAACCAAATAATTCTAAAGAAAAATATGGAGTTACTCGACAATACTCCGGTACAGAGTAAAAATATTAATCTGAAAAAAGAGATTTCCAAATACCTCCGAAACTGGTACTGGATTTTGCTCAGCATGCTGCTTTTTTATACTGCAGCGAGGATTTATCTGCGTTATGCGGAACCGTATTACCTTTCCAAAACATCTCTGAAACTCTACGAATCCAAAAATAGCAGTTCGGCACTCAGCGACCTTAAAAATTTGGGAATGGGAGTAAGCGGCGACGAAGAGCTGAAAAGCGAAACGGCTGTTATTATCTCAAAACCTATTCTGGTTCAGGTGGTGGAAAATCTCGGACTGAACATTTCTTATTTCAACCAGGGAACGATTAAAGAAACGGAGATGTACAATGATGCTCCCGTTTCCGTCCGTCTGATTTCCGTTCAGAATCCCAAAGCCTTTAATGGTGCGGTTTTCATCATTGAACCTTCGGGAAAAGGAGGCTTCAAAGTAACCGAAGGAGAGCACTCCGGAAAAGTATTTTCTCTGAATAAACCTGTTGAATTTTCTTTTGGTACACTGGTGGTTCAGAATAAAGCGGGATTCGGTTTCGCCAGACCTATAAAATTGATTATTCAGAGTACCCGGAATACAGTAAAAAACCTCGAAAATGCTATATCTGTATCAATTCCGGAGGAAAAAGGGCTCATCATGGAATTGTCCCTCACGGGAACTGTTCCCGAAAAATCGGAAGATATTCTCAACGAACTGACGGCACAGTACAATAAAGACGGAATAAAAGACAAAAATCTGGAAGCGCAGAATACGCAGGATTTCATTAATGAACGTCTGAACGTCATCACCGAAGATTTATCGGGAATCGAAAACCAGAAAGAAGGATTCAAACGGCAGAATAATATTACGGATATTGAAACGCAGGCGAATCTTGCCCTTAATAATTCCAATGAAAATACCAAACAACTGATTCAGTATTCCACACAGCTTGATTTGGTAAATTCCATATACAAAGCAACATCAGGAGACAAACTTCTGCCTTCCAATATGGGACTTTCTCCGCTTACGGAAAATTATATTTCGCAATACAACGAGCTTTTGCTTACCAGAAATAAAACGCTGAAGCAGGCAACAGGGCTCAACCCGTCGGTGATAGATTTGAATAAGCAGGTCTCCGAGATGAAAGATGTAATCCGCCGAAATCTGCAGGAATCTAAAGAAACTCTGCAGTTGCAGATAGCTCATGTTCAGGGTCAACTGAATGCCGACCGTTCCAAAATCAATAAATTTCCGACTCAGGAAAAAATATTCAGAAGTATTGACAGGCAGCAGGGACTGAAGGAGCAGCTTTATCTATATCTTTTACAGAAAAGAGAAGAAAATGCCATTACACTGCAGGTTGCAACCCCAAAAGCGAAAATAGTGAATCCCGCTTATACTTTGGGCAAGGTAAAACCTAATAATAAAGCGATTACTACCGGAGCTTTGGCAGCAGGATTTTTGTTGCCGCTGCTGTTCCTGTTTGTGAAATATTCGCTGGATACCAAAGTACGGAGCAAGGAGCAGGTAGTTTCCCATATTCCCGATGCCAGCGTGATTGCTGAAATCCCGGTGCATGAACAGGAAAATCAAATAGTAAAAGCAGATGATTTTTCATTTTTTGCGGAATCGTTCAGGATTCTTACCTCCAATCTTAAGTTTATGCTCAGAGCTAAAATTGAGGATGGAAAAGGAGTGATTTTGGTAACATCTACGGTAAAAGGAGAGGGGAAAACCACCATCGCCATGAATACCGCCCTTGCTTTGGCAGGAAAAAGCAAGGTTCTTATTTTGGGTGCAGACATCAGGAATCCGCAGTTGCACCGTTTTATAGATGGAAAGAATGTAGGGCTTACCGATTATTTGGTGTCCGATTCGTCTTCACCGGAAACCTTTGTTAAAAATTCGGGAATCAGCAAAAATCTTGACGTAATGTTCAGCGGTGCGATTGCTCCGAACCCGAATGACCTTCTGGATATGCAGAAATTTGATAATATGATTGCGCATCTTCGCAGCAGCTATGATTATGTGGTCATTGATTCTGCTCCGGTAATGCTGGTGAGTGATTCCCTGCACCTCATTGAAGTATCTGATTTGGTGCTGTATGTGGTAAAATCTGATTTTACGGAAAAAGAAATGCTGGATTTCGCTGCCGAGTTCCGTGCCAATAATAAAATCGGAAATATCGCTTACGTTCTGAACAATGTGAAGCCTGAAAACTCCCGCTACGGAAGAAAATACGGCTACGGATATTATAACGATTCCCCGAAAAAAAGTTTTTTGAAAAAGTTATTCGGAAACTGATGGGGTTTTACGAACACAAAGTTCCCCGAAAATAGATTTAAAATCAGTGAGCAACCTTTTTCGCAATATCATCAAACAAGGCGAAAGCGACACCTTGGAATTTAAAACTTCATTTAGCGATGAGGTGATAATTTCATTGGTGGCATTTGCCAATACCAAAGGAGGGACGGTTTGTATCGGTATTTCGGATAAGGGAGAAATCAAAGGTGTAGATTTAGGTAAAGAAACGGTTCAGAACTGGATTAACGAAATCAAGAATAAAACGGCGACGGTCATTATTCCGGAAGTAGAAGTGATTGAAGAATCCGGGAAAAAAATTGTCTTGCTGAAAGTTCAGGAATATCCCGTAAAGCCTGTCGCTATGCGGGGCAGATGCTATAAACGAACAGGAAATTCCAATCATTTGATGAGCGTGGAAGAAATTTCCAATGAGCATTTGAGGACGATTAATACGAGTTGGGATTTTTATATCGACCCCAACCATTCTTTGGAAGATATTTCTTTGGAAAAAGCGGGTAAGTTTATCCGAAAAATTGAACAGCGAACAGACACCGAAATCCCATACACTCCGCTCGAATTTCTTTCAAAAATGGAAATGCTTCGAGAGGGAAAACTCACGTTTGGAGCATATTTGTTGTTTGTGACGGATTATTGCTCAATTAGCGATGTGCAGATTGGCAGGTTCAAAAGTAACAGTATGATTATTGATTCTTTGTCGCTCAACACAGATTTGTTTACGGAGGTTGATGAGATTCTCGCCTTTATCAAAAAGCATTTGAAGGTGGAATACATTATCACAAGCGAACCACAACGCACCGAACGTTTTGATTATCCGCTTGATGCCATTCGGGAAATCGTAATTAATATGGTGGTTCACAGAGATTATCGGGACAGTTCGGGAAGTATCATCAAGATTTTTGACGACCGGATTGAATTTTACAATCCGGGAAAACTGTTCGGAGGTATTACCATAGAAGATTTGTTAAGCGGAAATTATACTTCAAAATCAAGAAACAAACTGATTGCCAAAGCATTTAAAGAAATTGGCTGGATAGAGCGATATGGTTCAGGAGTTCATCGCATACAAAATATTTGTAAAGATTATGGTGTTGTTCCTCCTGTATTTGAAGAAATGGCAGATGGTTTTCGGGTGGTGGTATTTAATGAAAAATTAGAAGGTGCCGAGCAAACTACAGAAAAAGACACTAAAAAAGACACCAAAAAAATAAATGAGGGATTAAATGAGGGATTAAATGAGGGATTAAATGAGGGATTGAAAATACTTTTGGAGTTAATTCGAAAAAATGAAGGTATTCAGGCGAAGCGTATCTCGCAAGACTTAGACCGTCCGATAAAAACCATTGAACGACAAATCGCAGAATTGATAAAAAAAGAATTGATAGAACGAAAAGGAAGCCGGAAAACCGGAGGCTACTTTATAACAGAAAACAAAAACAACTAAAATGGGAGTTCATCGGATACAAAATATTTGTAAAGAATATGGTGTTGTTCCTCCTGTTTTTGAAAAAATGGCAGATGGTTTTCTGAGTGAAGGAATGATGTAATTTTTAAAGAAAAATAGAGAAATAAAAAATGAGCCAGCTAAAAAAAGGTGCCATATTATCATACATAACCATTATTCTCACTAATGTGATAGGATTGGTGCTTACTCCTTTTATTATCAGAAGTCTGGGTGATGCTGAATATGGGCTTTATACTTTGATTGGAGCTTTTGTCGGGTATATTTCGGTGATGGATTTGGGATTGAATAATACCATTATAAGATATGTCTCTAAATATCGGGCAGAAAAAGATAAGAAAGGGGAAGAAGAATTTCTTGGTACATCATTGATTATTTACTTTTTCATTTCGATTTTGGTTTTATTAGCTGGGTTGGTGTTTTATTGGAATATTGAGACCATTTTTAATCAGTCGCTTACTGAATCGGAATTGGGTAAAGCCAAAATAATGATGCTGATTCTGATATTTAACTTAATGTTTTCTTTGCCCGGGGGTTCTTTTACTGCGATATGCAATGCTTACGAAAAATTTGTATTTCCGAGGGTTTTAAACATTGTTAAATATATTTTTCGGAGTATTCTGGTTGTCGTTATTTTACTTTATGGAGCGGATTCCATTGGTTTGGTAATTTTGGATACTGTTATTAATATTTTAGCTATTTTGATTGCGTATATTTATACCAAAAGAAAGCTAAACGTAAAATACAGGTTTAGAAGAAATAATAGTAATAGCATTACTGAAATATTTTCCTATTCGATATGGGTTTTTGTTTTTGCTATTGCTTATCAATTTCAATGGTTTGCAGGACAGACAATCTTAGGAATTACAGCAAATACCATAACCGTAGCAATATATGGAGTAGGAATATTGCTTGGAGGATATTATGGAGCTTTTGCAGGTGCTATTAATACGCTTCTTTTACCCAAAGCCACAAAAATGAGTGTAATTAGTGATTCTCCGACAGAATATACCAACGAAATGATTAAAATTGGGAATATTATGATATTTATTCTTTTCTTAATTTTAAGTGGTTTTTTTCTTTTTGGAAAAGAATTCATTACCCTTTGGGTAGGGTCGGTATATTTGCAAGCTTGGGATATTTCTATGTCCATAATGTTAGTTATGACATTGCCTCTTGTACAGTTTTTTGGAAATTCTGTTTTGGAAGCTAAAAAGAAAAATAAATTTAAAGCGATAGTTAGTTTAATTACTTTATTTATAGCTGTAATTATCGGTTATTTTGCGTCATTGAAATATGGGATGTATGGTGTGATTATTCCTATTTGTTCAGCGGTTTTTCTTAATTCAATATTAATGAGTTTTTATTATAATAAAATCTTTGAGTTTCAGATATTACGTTTTTTTCAGACAGTTTTTCTAAGACCTATTATTCTATCAGCAGTATTAATTCTATGTTTTAAATTCCTTTTAAAATACTATTCATTAAATTCTTGGTTAGAATTACTTATGGGAATATTCGTTTTTTCAGCTGTATATTTTGCCTTGAACTATTTTTTTGTTTTTACAAAAACCACCAAACAAATAATTTTTAAAAATATAAGATGATTATTAAAACCATTACTTGCCACGAGGTTTATAATTACGGTGCTTCTTTGCAAGAATATGCCCTGCTCGAATTTCTGAGGCAGAATGGTTTTGCTGCTTCCGCAATTCATTATAAACCGCCTTATCTTTCAAACCATTTTAATCTGAAAGCTGTTTCCAATCCAAGGTTTGATAAGCCAATTGTGAAGCAGTTGTATCTGTTGGCAAAACTTCCTGGACGGTTAAAATCTTTGAAAAAGAAAAAGAAGTTTGATACTTTTCATAAAAAATACATTCCGACGGATACCACATTATATAGAAATAATGAAGAATTAAAAAGTAATTTACCCGAAGCAGATGCTTTCATCTGCGGAAGCGACCAAATTTGGAATTCCTTTTTTCAAAATGGAAAAGACATAGCATTTTATCTGAATTTTGTTCCGGACAATAAAAAGAAAATTGCTTATGCTGCTTCCTTTGCAATTGACGAATTGGAGGAAAGCGTGAAGCCGTTAGTAAAAGAAAATGTAGCAAGATTAAATGCGGTTGGTGTAAGAGAAACTTCCGGTGTACGGATTTTAAATGAATTAGGAATCGATAATGCTATACAGGTATTAGATCCTGTTTTTTTATTGGATAAAGAACATTGGAAAAACTTTATTACACCAGTTAAAGGCGATTTTATATTGGTGTATGACTTTGATTCAAACTTGGTTATCAAGGAAATTGCGTTGACTTTGAAAAGAGAGAAAGACTGGAAAATATATGCTATGAATCAGAATATTGATTATGCCGACCAAAACTTTTGGCTGGAAGGGCCTGAAAAATTTTTAAGTTTGGTTTCCCAATCACGGATGAATATTACCAATTCCTTTCATTCTACGGCTTTTTCATTGATTTTTGAAAAACAGTTGGTGGTTGTAAACCGTTCAGAGAAAATTAATACCAGAATGCGTGATTTACTTGGTTTATTTGGTTTGGAAAAATATTTAATTTCAAAGGTAGACGAATTCAAAAACCTGAAACATATAGATTATAATACGATAAATATAACAGAAAAAACAAACAATTCAAAACAGTTTTTGCAAAACGCATTGTCCTAAATAAGCAATAAAAATTATGATTAATAAGATAAAAAATAAAATATATTCATTGTTGTTTTGGGAATGGAGAACAGGAGATTTTATAAATAAGATTTATGATTTGAAAATTTTTTATAAATACTCTTTTTCGGGAGAAAAAATAAAAAATAAAGAAAATTATAAAGCTTTTTTATTGAAACAATACCATATTCTTGAGAAGGGACTTGCGTTACCTTTTCCAAAAGAGAATTTCGGATTGGCTAAAATCGAGACATTGATTAAAATTTCACAAGACTATATAAGTATATTCGGAAAGGATAGTTTGACCGATTCCATAGGAGAAGTTTTGGTTTCGTATCTTCAACATAATACAACATTATCTGAAAAGAATGCCCATCATTACAGCCTGATAAATGCCTTTCTAAATCAAAATAAAGTAAATGTAGAGCAATTCAACAAAAAAGGAGGAGTAAAACAGAGTAATCCCATTGTTCTAAACAACAATTTTGCTGATTTTGTAAAATCACGTTCAAGTGTACGTAATTTTTCAGATGAAAATGTGAATATAGATGATGTCAAAAAAGCAGTTGATATCGCTAAATACGCTCCGTCAGTCTGCAACAGACAAGCGTGGAGAACTCATTATTATGTAGATAAAAAAAAGGTTTTGGAACTATTATCATGCCAAGACGGAAACAATGGTTTTACAGAAAGCATAAACCAACTTCTGATTATAACAGTTAAAGCAGATTGTTTCACAAAATTGGAATCCAATCAAATTTTTATAGACGGAGGTTTATATTCTATGAATTTGCTTTTAGCTCTTCACAGTCGAAATATAGCAAGTTGTTGTCTGAATTTGTGCGTGCCTTCGGTTAAGGAAAAGCAAATTAAAAAAATAGCTTCAATTCCTGAAAACGAAAGGTTAATTATGATGATAGGAATTGGAAAATATAAAGAAAACGCCGTTGTTGCAATCTCTAACAGACGAGAATCAACGGAAATTCTTGAAATTCATTAATACAGATGAAATTCCGTAACGACATAAGTTTTTTAAGAGCATTATCAGTTTTGGTAGTGATGTTTTTTCATTTTCAAGTGCCTTATTTCAGTGGTGGATTCATTGGTGTTGATGTGTTCTTCGTGATTTCAGGTTTTTTGATGACGCAGATAATTTTAAAAGGAATTGAGAATAATACATTTTCTTTAAAAACATTTTATGTCAAACGAATCAACCGTATTATTCCGGCTTTACTGGTATTATTAGGCTTTGTTTTATTAATATCGGTTGTATTCTTTTTTAAATCAGATATTCGGCTTAATGCCAAGTATGTATTCTTAAGCGAATTTTTTGTTTCTAATATTTATTACTGGAAATATACAGATTATTTTACATCGCACGATAATATCTTGCTTCATACGTGGTCATTAGGCGTGGAGTGGCAGTTTTACCTCCTGTATCCTTTGTTGATATTGCTATTGAGGAAAATATATCTGAAAAGGAAAAATTTATTTTGGGGAATTATTACAGGCATAACCGGCTTATCTTTTTTGTTAATGATAGTTACTACCTCTATTGATAATAATTTCGCATTTTATATGCTTCCATCCCGTTTTTGGGAACTTAGTGTCGGAGGATTGGCGTTTTTTATGAGCCAAAAGATTACGCTTCCCAAAACAATCAAATCCATATTGGTTTTAATATCTGTATTGGCAATACTATTGAGTGTTACATTTATCTCTTCAAGTATTTTATGGCCTTCGTGGTATACGATAATTCCGGTTTTTGCGACTGTTTTGATTCTGATATTGAATCTGGACACTCCTGTATTTGATGCAAAACCCATTAAATTTTTTGGAGATATATCATATTCTCTTTATTTATGGCACTGGCCTTGGTTTGTGTTTTTTCAATATTTTGGATTCATAGAAAAAGAACATACAATAATATTGAGTGTCATTTCTATTATTTGTGCTTTTTTGTCATACAGATTCATTGAGAGTAAGAAAAGTGTTGCTAATCTGAAATTTGTAATTGTTCTTTCTTTGGTTATTGCAATGATTTCAGCTGTTCTGTTTTTCAAAACAGAGATTGTTAATCCGTTGTCAATATACAGAAACGAGAAATTTGAAATTGGAAATTATGGAAACTTGTGGTTAGAAAGCGGAAAAGATAAGCAGTTTAATCCGTGCAATTGTTTTCAGACTATTAAAGATTATGATTTCAAAAAATGTCTCACAATAGAAGAAGGAAAGAAAAATGTACTATTGATAGGCGACAGTCATTCGGCTCAATTTTCAGAAGCACTCCGTGAGAAGGAATCTTTTCATTTATTGGAGGCAAGTACCGGCTATGCATTTCCGTTTCTTGATGCACGGGGAAAAATTGAGAATAAACCTGTAATGGATTATGTCTTTAAAGAATTTATTCCTGCAAATCATCATAAAATAAACCTTGTCATTATATCTGCCATTGGTTGATGGGTAAAAATCCTCACTTGAATTACAGCATTGATGAAATAAAAGAAGAACTGATAAAAACTCTCCGCTTTTTAGAAAAGTATAACATAGATTATTTGGTTGTCGGGCAGTCTGAAACCTATAAACTGGGCTTTCCGAAAGTATTAATGCTAAAGCATTTGGGGAAAAATGAAGATGATTTTTTAGATAAAGAAACAGAATTGTATAACAAAATGCTGATTTCCATATTGAAGCCTGAAAATTTCATTGATATTTATAAAAGTAAACAGATTAAACATATAGATTCTTCCGGAAAAATACCTTATATGTTTGATAGTAATCATTATTCCAAATTTGGAGCAGACCAGATAGTCGATAAGATTATTTCACAAAGAATAGAAGATAAATTAAAACAAAAAAAATAGCGATATGCCCATCACCCTCCAGAAATCCAATCAGTTAAAATCCATTGC
>JASGDB010000070.1:0-38895 GCA_049841315.1 Bergeyella sp.
CCCGAATATCATCTAGGCTTTTGGAGGCATCTTTTTCCATATTTGCATCTTCATAAATTGCCATTTCCTGCCGGCACGAGCTGACTGCAAAAAACAACAGAATCAGAAACGCTGAAATCAACGGTTTCAGGTAGTTTTTAATCATAAATCGTTTTGTTTTTAGGTTGTTACAAACCTACAAAAATCTATTCAAAACCGAATAATAATATTGAAATACAATATATTTTTGGATTAAGAGATTATAATAAAGAAAAAAAGCCGGAAAGAAATTCTCCTCTCCGGCTTAGCTTATAAAACACTGTTGATTAGCTTCTGTCTTCTGTTTTTCTGAAATAAATTTCATCATCCAGCCACTCGCGGATTGCGATAGAAGTTGGCTTCGGAAGTTTTTCGTAGTGTTTTGAAATTTCAATCTGTTCTCTGTTTTCAAAAACTTCTTCAAGAGAAGAATTGTGTACGGCAAACTCGTCCAGCTTATTGTGAAGCTCGGTTCTTGTTTCCGCATTGATTTGCTCTGCTCTTTTCCCCATGATAACGATGGCTTCGTAGATAGAGCCTACTTTTTCCTCGATTTTATCACGGTCGTAAGTAATGGTGCTTACCTCTGCTTTAGTATCTTTTACGCTCATTTTCTGCTGTTTATTTTGTTTGAAGTGTGCAAATTTACGAAAATCATTTAATATTGAAAGTTGCCGAAGACGGCGGTGTTTTGGCAACGGCACTGTCTCGTGCTGTTTTCTTTGCTTCTCTTACTGCTTCTTCTGCTTCAATCTGCTGTTGTTTCTTCTTCATTTCCTCTTTTCGGGATTCCACTTCTGCTTCTAATTTGGCAAAATTTTCTTTTTCCTTATGAAGTTTATTTCTCAAATCTACTGCTGTTTTAGCATAATCCGTTCCGGGAAGTTCGTTTTCTACCTGCTTGGTGAATGACAGTGCGCTTTCCAGACGGTCTCTTTTAAGGTCGAAAATGGAATTCATGGCAAGCTCGTATCTCGATTTCATGATATAATCGTAGATTTTCGGGCGGAGTTTTGTACTCGGAAAATCATTCAACACATTATCAAAAGTAACGTTTGCAGCTCTGTAATCCGCCATTTTGTAATACTGGCGGGCGTTTTCGTACGCTTTGAACTCAAGTTTATAGGAAAGTTCGTCGATTAGTTCGTCAATATTTTTGGCTCTTTCGGAATTCGGATAATTATTCAGAAAGTCCTGAAGCTCATTGATTGCCAGCTCCGTACTGCTTTGGTCGAGATTATAATCCTGTGAGCCTTCATAGTAGCAAAGCGCCGACATATACGCTGCTTCCTCTTTCCTGGCATCCTGCGGAAAACTCACCGCAAAATTCTTAAACTGATAGCCTGCCAGCTTATAATTTTTATCGTAATAATTGGCATAAGCGGAGTTGAACACCACATTCGGCGCATCATCAGTTCCGGCAACAAGATTACTCAGTCTTTCGTACAAGGCTAAGGCATCCTGCCATTTTTTCTTTTCAAACTTTTCGTTGGCAACTTTGAGGATAAAATCTTTATCCGCGCTCTGCATTGCAAGCTGCTGCTCAGTTTTACAACTTACAAGAGCAATCAGTACAGCAAAAATTAGAATATACTTTTTCATAAAAAATCCGGCAACGGAAATCCATTAATAAGCTGATTTTCCGCCTTACCGTTTGCAAAAATAAGACTTTTTTGAGAATAGTTTTTTTTTTATGATAATTTAACTTTTTACTACTCGGGATTGTAGCCCAAAACGCAGAAAATGGTTACCAAAAGGCTCGCTTTCACTTTCTTTTCCGCTTCTTCGAGATAATTGTCGCTTTTTCCGGAAATGTAAAGTTCATAAAAATTTTTGTTTCGGATGACGAAAAGCGACGAACCGATAAGAATCGTAAGAATATCCTCAGGTTTCGGGGCATTGGCGAACACTCCCGAAGCGACACCTTTTTTTATGACATCATCTATTTTTAAAGTAAAAATATTGTAAAAATTCATCATTTCCTCTTTCAGATGCTCTGTATGGCGGAGCTCCTGAGTAACAAAACCATGAAAATAACTGTATTTGAAAAGCTGGCTCACCACGAATTTTATCAGTTCCTTAATCTGCATTTCCGGCTTGCCTTCTTTAATAGTTTCCGCAAATTCCGCAAAACTTTCCCTCGTTTTCTGCACACGGTACTGATAAAGGTAAGACATCATCTTTTCCTTTGAGCCGAAATAATAGGAAATCATCGCCACATTGATTTTCGCCTGAGAAGAAATATCCCTCACCGAAGTTCCCTCAAATCCTTTCCTGGCAATCAGCTTTTCAGCAACATCGAGTATATGTATCTGTTTTTCGGTAAATTTTTTCTTCATCTGTTTTGTATTTTAGGTAAAATTAACAAATTTTAAGAAATCCACAAACATTTGTTTGAAATACTGTAAAAATTCCGCATCGTTTCATTCAAAATCTGTATTTTTGATAATGCTTCTTTTTGATTTTCATCATCATCATCCGAAACCATTCGGAATTTACAATCCGGAAATTCACGAAAGTCCGACTAATTTCCCGTTTTCTGCCGGAATTCATCCGAAAGACATTGATGAAAACATAGAACTGTATTTTGAAAAACTGAAAAAAGATTCCCGTTCGGAATTTTGTACAGCAGTCGGAGAATGTGGTCTGGATTCTTTTGTTTCCGCTGATGAAAAAATTCAGGAAGATGTTTTTCAAAGGCAGATTTTTTGGGCTAATGAAATCAGAAAACCTGTGATTATCCATTGTGTAAGAAAATTTGAAAAACTTCCGAAATTCATTAAAACTGCGGAAGTTCCGATGATTATTCATGGTTTTAACAAGAAAAAAACAATTGCCGAAGAGATGCTGAAACACGGTTTTTATCTTTCCTTTGGAAAAGCGACACTTCGGAATGTATCTTTGCAACAGATTGTGAAAGATTTTCCTTTGGAAAAAATGTTTCTGGAAACCGATGACGACGATTTCGAGATAATTGAACTCTACCGAAAAACATCGGAACTGAAAGGAATTTCGGTAGAAAATCTCCACGAACAGATTTTAAAAAATTTTGAAACCATAACAAAAATATGAATACAAACTGGCTGGAAAGAACCGAACTTCTCATCAAGGAAGAAGGCATCGAAAAACTGAAAAATGCGAAAATTCTGGTAGTCGGACTCGGCGGAGTGGGTTCTTTTGCTGCGGAATTTCTGGCAAGAGCCGGAGTGGGAAATATGATGATTGTGGACGGCGATGTAGTCGATATTACCAATATCAACCGACAGCTTCCTGCGCTACATTCCACGATTGGAAGACACAAAGTGGACGTGGTTTCCGAACGGCTCATGGACATTAATCCCGAGCTGAATCTTCAGCCTTTGAACCAGTTTCTCGAACCTGAAAATATGGAGAAAATCCTTGATTCAGAGAAGTTTGACTACATTCTGGACTGTATTGACAGCCTTACTCCGAAGCTCACGCTGATTAAGGAAGCCCGAAAAAGGAAACTCAAAATCATCAGTTCCATGGGCGCAGGAGGAAAAACCGATCCTGCCAAAGTGATGGTACGCGACATCAGCAAAACCCACAACTGCTTTCTGGCAAAACAAGTGAGAAAAAGACTGAAAAAAGATAAAATCAATAAAGGTTTCCGCTGTGTTTTTTCCAATGAAATCCAAAATGAGGAAAGCCTGAAAATGACGGACGGAAGTAATTTTAAAAAATCTTTTTACGGAACAATCAGCTTTATTCCGGCGGTTTTCGGATTGTATGCGGCGGCGGAAGTGGTGAATTATCTGCTTAAAAAATGACAGGGAGACTTTGAGATGATGAGACTTTGGGATTGGAAGAGCAGAAGACCGAAGTTGGAGGCTGGAAGAAAAATCATTTATGTGATAACATTGGAACTAAATAAATTTTTTGTGAATAAACACGAGATGTGAGATTTCAGACCTCGAAATTCGTAACTCGCATCCCGTAACTCGGAACTTTAAACTTTAAACATTGAACAACAAATACCCAAAAGCTGAAAAGCTGAAACAGAAAAAGGAAATTTCCCTGCTTTTTGAAAAGGGAAAATGGAGAACTTCGGGAAAACTCCGGATTATTTTCTATGCCTTTCCTCAGGATGAATCTGTTTCCGAAAGCCAAAACCCGAAAGCGGGAGTTTCGGTTTCCAAACGGTTTTTCAAAAAAGCGGTCGACAGAAACCGCATCAAACGTCTTTTGCGGGAAAGTTACAGACTGAACAAAGATGCTTTTGCAGAAAAATTCGGAAAAAATATTCTCGCTATGATTTTCTGGAATTCTCCCGAAAAACCACAGCATTACAAAGATGTGGAAGAAGAATTTTTGAAACTCTGCCATTCAAAAAAATAAATTAATCGGGTTTTGCATCTTTTTTGTAATTTAGATGAAAATACTTAAAAAATCATACAATGATAGAAAATGTTCCTTATTGGTCTTTTGCGCTGAGCGCTTTTATCGGAATCGGATTGGCTGCGGCTTCCGGCTTCCGTGTTTTTCTTCCGGTTTTTGCGGTAAGCCTTGCTTCTTACTCCGGCTGGATTAATCTTCCCGAAAGTTTCCACTGGCTTGCCGGACTTCCGACACTGATTGCATCGGGGATTGCGATGATTATTGAAATTCTTGCGTATTATATTCCGTATGTCGACCACCTTTTGGATTCCATTAATATTCCGCTGGCGACGGTTGCGGGTTCTATTCTTTTTGCGAGCCAGTTTACCACGATGGACACTTTTCCGCAGTGGGCGCTTGCACTGATTGCAGGCGGAGGAACGGCTGCTGCGATAAGTACGGGATTTGCCGGAACACGAGCCGCATCTACGGCAACTACGGGAGGATTGGGAAATAATGTCGTCGCGACTACGGAAACTGCCGGAGCAGGAATTATGTCTGTTCTTGCTATGGCTGCGCCTGTTATAGCAGCGATTGCAGCTGTTGTTCTGCTGATTATCGTTTTTGTTTTAGGACGGAAAATCTGGCGGAAATTCAGAAGGTTCAATTCCGATTCGCCGGAAGAAACGATTGATGTGGAAGTGGTGGAAACGAAGCATTTGGAGTAGGAATTTTATAATCACGCATAGAGCCTGAAGCTCTCACAGTGATTTTTTCATGAACTGTCTAAACCTCATAGGTTTCAAAAACCTATGAGGTTTTAAAAGAATACACAAAAACGCTTTCGGTCGAGAGCGTTTTTGTGGTTTTTATGTGGCTTTTCAAAAATATCAATCTTTTCACTTTTTCATTGCATTATTTGAAGAATCTATTTTTTTGATGTATTCTTCGATAGAATACAAATTCATTGATTTTCTCCTTGCATTCACATTTTTGGGGTCAATAAGATTTTCTATAAAAGCCTTTCCATTTTCATCAATCGAGTATTGCGTTCCATAAATTTGTTTTCTGTTGTTTACCAACTCACCTCTATCAATAACGTAGGCTAATTGACCTTTGTCTACGTTTCCTTTTTTCGCCGCTTCTTTCATTATTGGCAAATATTTATCTCTGATTGATAGTTCAGGAGCATGCTGAATAACTATAAACAAGGCAGTATTTGCAACTTCTCCGATTTTATCTTTTCCTAACCAGCCCAAACTGTCTATGATTTGTGTAACAATTTTAATGTTTTTTCTATCAATTTCTTTTTGTTTTTGCCAGTCAATAGTAGGTTGGAGTCTGTATTTTTGGTCGTCTTCCAATACTTTTTCCAAAATTTTTCTTGTTTCCTCATAACTGTTTTTTTTTTTTTACAACCAACAATGCAGGGGATAAAGAACAACAAAAGACAATAAGATTTCATTTCCATAAAAAAATATTCGATGTTTTGATGACAAAAAACACAATGGTTTTTACAAAATCCCTCTCGCTTTTACCTCAAGATATTTATTAATAACATCAATATTGAGATTTTCCGGCAAAGTATAAATCGTGTGGATTCCGTATTTTCGGAGTTCCTGAATGATGAGCTTTTTCTCGAATTCAAATTTTTCCGCAATGATTTCATCATACACATCTTGAAGTGTTTCCGGATTGGAGCTGATGAGTTTCTGAAGTTCCGTATTTTTGAAAAACACCACAATCAGCAAATGGTTTTTGGCAATTCCACGCAGGAATTTCATCTGGCGGTTCACGGCATCCAGTGTTTCAAAATTGGTAAAAAGCAAAACCAGACTCCGCTGATTAATGCTGAATTTCACATCCTGATACAGCCGGTTGAAGTCGCTTTCGTAAAAATTGGTCTGGATATTATACAGTGCTTCCGAAATTTTCCGAAGTTGTCCGGATTTATGGTCGGCAGGAATTTTATTTTCCGTTTTTTTGGAGAACGTCATCATTCCCGCACGGTCACCTTTTTTCAGGATGATGTGGGAAAGCGCCATTGCAGAATTAATGGAATAATCCAGAAGGCTTAGCCCGTTGAACGGCATCTGCATCGTCCGTCCTTTGTCGATGAGCATGTAGATACGCTGTGATTTTTCGTCCTGATACTGGTTCACCATCAGCTTGTTCTGTTTGGAAGTCGCTTTCCAGTTGATGGTTCGGATGTCATCGCCCTGAACATATTCTTTGATTTGCTCAAACTCCATCGTATGCCCGAGTCTCCGTATTTTTTTGATTCCGCCGAGAAGAAATTCATTCTGAAGTGCCATCAGTTCATATTTCCTCAAATGAACAAAAGACGGATAACAAGGAAGCATCACATCTTTTTGAAAACGAAACCGCCGGCTCACAAGACCAAGAACCGAAAACGCATACACATTGAGGTTTCCGAAACTATATTCTCCGCGCTCTTTGGGTTCGAGAAGATATTGGAAAAAAGCATTTTTTCCGCTTTCGATTTTCCTTTTAATCAGGAAATCCCTTTTCTGAAACTGAAACGGAATTTCATCAATCACCTTTACCGAAACGGTATGAAAATAATTGTTTCTGATGTCGATTTTCACCGGATTTTCATCGCCGTTGGATAATTTTTCGGGAAGAATTCTCTGCGCCTGTACCGCATTTTTCTGATTGAAAAGCAACAGAAAATCTGCAATAAAAGCAACCACGACGAGAACCAGAAATCCATGCGAAATCCCCAGCATCAGCGGAAAGAAAAATGCCAGAATATAGCAGATTCCCACTCCGAAAAGCAGAAAAAACAAACGGTTGTTGAGATACAGGTTTTTCAAAATTCAAATTTAATGTTTCGAGTTACGAGTTTCGAGTTTCGAGTTTCGGGATACGAGGTAAACCACCCCGTCAAAATTTTCTTTTTGAAAATTTTGCCACCCCTCCGGAGGAGGGGAATAGTTCCGTCATCTTACGGACTCCAGTACTTGGCTCTTTTTACTTTTTCCTTGGCTCTTATCTCTTACCTCGGTATTTCAATACTCTCCAAAATCTGTCGTATAATTTCATCAGCAGTCAATCCTTCCATTTCACGTTCAGGAGAAACCACGACTCTGTGGCGGAGAACGGCATAGCTCGCTTCTTTAATGTCTTCCGGTGTTACGAAATCTCTTCCGCGCAGTGCCGAAAATGCTTTGGAAGCAGAAAGCAGAGCAAGGCTTGCACGAGGTGAAGCACCCATATACAAAAACTGGTTTTCCCTTGTGTTCACAATGATTTTAGCAATGTATTCCAGAAGATTAGGCTCTACGATAACGTCTTTCACTAATTGCTGATACGATTTCAGTTGGCTTCCGGAGATTACTTTCTGCACCGCATCGGTTTTGTCTTCGGATTTGCTTTCGTGCTGGTTTTTGATGATAGAAATTTCCTGTTCAAGATTCGGATATTTCACTTCGATTTTGAAAAGGAAACGGTCGAGCTGAGCTTCTGGAAGACGATACGTTCCTTCGTGTTCAATAGGGTTCTGCGTAGCCACAACAAGGAACGGCTCCTGCATTTCGTAGCAGATTCCGTCCATGGTAATCTGCCGTTCTTCCATCACTTCAAAAAGTGCGGCCTGTGTTTTCGCAGGAGAGCGGTTAATTTCGTCAATCAGCACAAAACTGGAAAATATCGGCCCTTTTTTAAACTCAAATTCCGAATTTTTCACGTTAAAAACAGAAGTTCCGAGAATATCGGACGGCATCAAATCCGGAGTAAACTGTATCCGGCTGAAATCCACATCCACCGTTTTGGCGAGAAGTTTTGCGGTAATGGTTTTGGCAACGCCCGGCACGCCTTCAATCAGAACATGTCCGTTGGAAAGCAGTGCGGCGAGAAGATGCTCTACCATTTTTTCCTGTCCGACGATTACTTTGGCAATTTCGGATTTTACTTTATCGAGGTTCTGCCTCATTTCCGCCATGTCAATTCTTGATTGGAACTGCGGAGCGGCGTTTTCCTGAGGTTGGTTTTCAAAATTTTCCATATTATTTTCAATTTACCAATTTATCAAGGTAATAATTTACCAATCTTTCTTCTCATTCTGTTTCCGATTGTTACATTGGCAGATTATTACATTGTTACATTAATTCAAAATTTCGTCTAAAAGTGTATTCATTTTTATCAGGTCTTCCCGCATGACATTGAAATACGGGTCGCTTCCTTTTTTTATTAATTCAACCGCTTCGGCGATTTTTTCAATGCTTTTTCCTGTTTTCAGGTGAAGTTTTTTGATGAAATCTTCATCTAATTTTTGGGTATCAATCAGCAGGTCGATTCTTACTTTATGAAGAAAATACTGCGCTTTTTTTGCCATCATATCATGGAAATCGCCTTCCTGAAGATAGAGATTTCCGATGCTTTTGATAAATTCCACTGATTTATTTTTCAGAGGTTCTTCCACCGGAACGATTCTCTGTTTTCTTTTCGCATTGAAAAATACGAAAATAATCAGTCCGCCGATAAGAAGCCACCACGCATATTTGAGCGGAGGATTGGCGAGGATAAATCTGAGTGTTGAACCGGAATGAAACGTACCCGAATCCGTAAACCAAATTGTTTCCCTTTTCGGAAGATAAGAGAAAACATCCTGCGCATATTTTTCATTTCCTTTTTTCAGGAGGTAATAATTGGTGATGAACAGAGGTTCGGAGTGAAGATAAATATTTCCTTTTCCGTACGGTATTTTCACAAAATGAGCTCCGTTTTTGCTGTCTTTTGCAGAGGTTTTCCCGAGTATTTCAATGTTTTTTCCTACCCAGCGGAAACCGCTTCTTCCGGGAAGTTTGTCTAATTGCAGAGAATCCTTCGGAAATTTTGTATCGGTGAGTTTCAGGGTATTTTCATCTTCAAAATTGAGTGTTTCCAAATCGCCGATTTCCAGAGAATCCAGGATTTCTCCGTAAATATCTTCCGAAATCAGAAAGAAATCCGAACCTTTTTCTACCTGAGAAAGTATCTTTTTGGCGGATTGTCCGTCAACGATTTTGTTAATCATCAGGATATTTTTCGGAGGTTCGTTTTTATGGATATTGTAATAATCGTAAGGAGATTGTTCTGTTTTTTTGAGCGTATCGCCGAGCAGTTTCTGAGCTTCTCGATTAAAAATATAAAGTCCGAAAGGCGTTTTTTCTTCCGTGTCAAAATTTTTGCGCCAGTCGACCATTTCGGTTTTGGAGAACTGAAGAACCGCCAGCACCGCCATAACGATGATGAAAAGAATAATGTAAAGCCTAAACGTTTTGTTCATGATACTTTTTTATAATTCCGGTTGTTCAAATTCTTTCCGGAACTGGTGATATTCCGTTTCACTAAGGTCAAATTCGCCGTACCACACATTATCGAAAATATACGCCAGCTTTTTATACCTTGCTTTCAATTTTTCTTCTTTCAGCTCGTAAAAATAATCGAGGTTGGTTTTTTCGGGATTCCATTCAATGGCTTTTTTGTCCGATAATTTTTTCAGTAAAAAAAGGAAATGATACCGTATCGCGGAACGGAAATCTTTCTGCCTTTCAAACTGAAGAATACTTTCAGGAAAATTGATTTCATGGATGTTTTCGTGGAGGTCTCCGCTTCTGATATCGAGCTTTTTATTCTTTTTTCCGAAGAAGAAATTTCCCTCTTTGTTCAATAGAAATCTGAGTAGAAAATACAATGCTGTTCCGGCAATAATGATAGCAAGAAATTTCAGAATCGTATTGGTAATTTCCGTAGCTTTCAGCGGAGCCATTTCCCCGAAAATAGATTCGATTATTTTTTTAATTCTTCGTTCTATTTTTGCCCAAAGGGATTCTTTCGGTTTTACAATGGTGTAATTGAACTCTTCGCCTTTGTATTTTTCTCTGAAATTGGCATCAAATGTTTTAGGATAAGTTGTGTTGGAAGTTTCCCTGTTTTCCCTCAGTAGAGAGTCTACGGGAAGCATGTTTTCATAATAATCACCTTCTTCCTTCCACAAAGAATCTGCCTCTATCGTAACGGGCGGTGGCGGAACATCCTGTGCGTAAATGCCGGATGAAAGGAGAAAAACGAAGAAAACAAACGGTTTAATTTTCATAATTTGTCCCGATAGAATCAATTTCCAGCATATCCATTTTCTGGTGAAAGTCCGTACGGCTGTCGTAGTACATCAGTCCGGAAGCAATCATCAGAATATTCATTAAAACAAGCGAAACGAGAAAAGAAAAGCCATACAAAACGAAAACCAAAATTCCCATAGCACCTTCCGTCGGATTGCTTTCAAAACTTCCGGAACCTCCCGGAACGGTGAACAATGCTGCATAAAATATAATCATCGGAATCATGGTGAAAATCATCGTTACGATATAATTAATGAGATAAATGATGAAAGTTGTTCCCCAATATTTCCAGAACGGAGATTTTTCATTGCTGTTAGCGTATGAAAACTGCGCGCGTACGGCATAGCTCAGCGATTCAAAAAAGCCTTTTTTGGTGATGAGATAATCGTACAGCAGAAAGTTGATGGTATTAATGGAAGCGGGCATTAATAAAATCAAAATGAATAATCCGATAACAATGAGAATCAGCGCATAACTAATCAGCATTATAATAACAAAAGCAGGCGTAACAATGAAAATCAGCCCGAGAAAAAGCCGGAAAATTCTGCCGAAATTGTTTTTCAAATCTTTCAGAATCTGGTCGGAAGTAATATTGGTTTCTCCCGTTTCGGCAAGCCTTTTCATGTAAAAAACAGGGAAAGAGTAGGAAACTACCGCTATGGCAAGCCCCAGAATAAACAACAAACCGACCAGCACAACGAGCATTCCCGTATTGTTTTCAAAGTATTCTTCAAAATAGTAGCTTTCTCCTCCGACATTAGAGCCGAACAACTGCATGAAAAATTCCCTGTATCCGAAGACCAATAGTGCTACCATGATGATAAGCAGGATTCCGTTCAGCAGGAAATAATTTTTGAAATAATTCTTTCCGTACACTTTGAAAAAGCGGAAACTGTCGTTAATCAGCTCGCTGAAATTTCTTTTTTTATAAAACTGTATCATGTGTTTTTCATTTTTAAGTGAACAATATGTGGATAAATAAAATAATAATAACCGATAATCAAAAGACTTCCGAAGATAATCACAATGTTGAGAAATCCCGGCATGGTTTGCGCGTGTCTCGTAACATAACCTTCAATAATTCCCGCAACAATCGTAAAAGGAACAGTGCTGAGGAAAATTTTTAAAGCATCCCTGAAACCGATTTTAAAGGAATTGAGCCTCGAAAAAGTTCCCGGAAAAAGAATGGAAGCTCCCAGAATCAGCCCAGCCATGGCTTCTACTACCATGCTGAAAATTTCAAAAGTTCCGTGAAGCCAAATGCCTTTTGCGGAATCTTTTAATGCGCCGTGTTCTGCAAAGAAATATTGAAATGAGCCGAGCATAATGCTGTTGTTCATCAAAGCGAACAGTGTTCCGATTCCTCCGAAAATACCGAGAATGAACAATGTAGCTCCTACTTTCAGATTGTTGAAAATAATCGCTATTGAAGTTCCCCATGTAGAACCGGATTCGTAAACTCCGGTAGGATTTCCGTTTTTGATGTTTTCGATGGTCATGTTTACGTAGCCTTCTCCCAAGATGATTTTCACGAAATCTTTATCATAATAAGAGGAAATAAAGCCAATCAGCGTAAAAAGAATAAAGAACCCGAAAGCATAAAGCAAATATCTCCTGTACTGATACACCAACATCGGAACTTCCGTTTTGAAAAAATACAGAATCCGGTTTTTCTCCGTTCTCCGTGTTTTGTAAATCCTTTGAAAAATGCGTGAAGCAAGGTAATTGAGGTAAACGGTGGTTTTGCTTTTAGGATAATAGGTTTGCGCAAAAGAAAGGTCGTTCACCAGATTAATGTAAACGGAAGAAAGGTCATCGGGATTTTTTTTCACATTTCCGGTGATTACTTTCTCGATTTCCAGCCATTTTTCTTTATTTTGCTTTATAAATGCAACCTCTCTCATACGAAATGCTAAATTACTAAAATTATGTCGCAAATTGATATTACCACTTCACAAAATGTAAATATTACGTTTACGCTGGCAAGCGTAGGAGACCGTATTGTGGCGTTTATCCTGGATTGTGTTGTGATGCTTGCGTATGGAATGGCGGTCATTCTTTTTTTCGTTTATGTCCTAAACATCGAATATTTTTTCTCGCGGATGGATGACTGGTCGGTAAGGGCGGTTCTTATACTGCTTTTTCTTCCGGTTTCCTTTTATGCGCTGGCTTGTGAAATGCTGATGGAGGGGCAAACTTTCGGAAAGAAAATCATGAAAATAAAAGCAGTGAAAATAGACGGTTATCAGGCAGGTTTTGGAGATTTTGTGATGAGGTGGATTTTCCGTACGGCGGAAATCTGGATTACATCGGGAATTCCGGCTGTGATTTCCATTATTGTATCCGGAAAGAACCAGCGGTTGGGAGATATGGCTTCCGGAACGGCGGTGATTTCACTGAAAAATTCGGTGAATATTTCCCACACGATTCTGGAAAATCTCAAAGAAGATTATGTTCCCTCTTTTCCGCAGGTGATAGCGCTTTCGGATAATGATATGAGAATCATCAAAGAAAATTTTCAGAAAGCGGTGCGTATCGACGACCGTATGATTATCAGCAGGCTTACTACAAAAATCAAAGAAATCCTGAAACTGGAATATGATGAACGGCAGTTCACTCAAAGACAGTTCATCGGCACGGTTATTAAGGATTATAATTTTTATACGGGAAAGGGAAATTAATTTTTCGTAATTTTAACAAAAAGAAAAATGAAATTCGAGAATAACAAATCAGGAAACGGCGGAGTGATTACTATGTGCAATGATACGGAGGAAATTGGAAGACTTACCTATACGGTTTTCCCTGATGACTCAAGGCTGATTATTTCATTTGTTCAGGTGTATCCTAAGCATGAAGGCAAAGGCATGGGAAAATTTCTGGTGGAAGAAGCTCTTCGTTTTGCCGGAGAAAACAGATGGAAAGTGTATCCTCACTGCTCCTATTCACGGGCGGTGATGAGCAGAATGAGCGATATAGACGATATTTTTATCAAATGAAAAACGAAACTCGCAGAGTTTCGTTTTTTGTTTTTTTTACAAAGAATTCATCAGTTCGTCTGTGATTTCCATATTGTGAAAAACGTTCTGAACATCGTCATCTTCCTCGAAGCGTTCCAGCATTTTCATATTCGCTTTGAACTGGTCTTCGGTTACTTCCTTGGTCATATTGGCGATTCTCTGGAGCTCTCCGCTTTTGGCTTCTATTCCCAGATCATCGAGTTTGTGAGACATTGAACCGAAGTCTTCAAAAGCTGTGGTAATCATTACTTCTTCTTCATCGCTGTCTATTTCTTCTGCGCCACCGTCAATCATTTCCATTTCGAAATCGTCCCACTCCATTTTTATTTGCGCTTTATCAATGGTGAAAATTCCCTTTCTGTCAAAGATAAAAGCAAGTTCTCCGTTTTTTCCGAGGTTTCCGTCGAATTTATTGAAAACCGCTCTTACGTTGGCGACAGTTCTTGTTGGGTTGTTGGTTGTACATTCCACGAAAAAGGCAACTCCACCTTGTCCGTATCCCTCGTATGTTACTTCGTCGTAGTTTTCGGCATCTGCACCGCTGGCTTTTTTGATGGCTCTTTCTACGTTGTCTTTCGGCATGTTGGCACCTTTGGCGTTTTGTATGCATCGTCTCAGTGCAGGATTGGATTCCGGGTCAGGTCCTCCTGCTTTTACGGCTATTGCGATGTCTTTTCCTATTCTGGAAAATGTTTTGGCCATCTTGTCCCAACGAGCCATTTTTGATGCTTTTCTGTATTCGAATGCGCGTCCCATTTATAAAAAATATTTGATTGCAAAAATACTGGGTATTGATGAATTATAAAAGTTTTTTACAAAAAAATACCCTCCGGTTTTGGAGGGTACTTATTATTTAGAAAAATTAATTATTTCTTTTTCTTTTTAGTTGCAGCTTTTTTCACTGGAGCTGGTACATCAGATTTTTGATATTTACCCCATTCAGAGTCATCACCAATGTATCTTACAGTTACTTTTCTGTCAGCTTGTCTTTCAGCATCAGAAGCTTTTTCGTCTACTTTAGCGTTTTGCTCACCGATACCGATTGATTTCAATACTGCAGCATCAACACCTCTTGCATCAAGAGCAGCAACTACTGCAGCAGCTCTTTTCTGAGACAATGCTAAGTTATAAGCGTCAGAACCTTTTTTATCAGTTTCACCAACTAAAAGGAATCTTCCTCCGTCTTTCTTAATGATAGATGCAGCTGTGTCAAGCGCTCCATTGGATTCTGCTTTAATAGTAGCTTTATTGAAATCGAAGTATACTGCTTTCAACTGCTGCTCAACTTCAGTACCTGTAACTTCTTTAGGTTTAGGGCATCCGTTGTATTGTTTAAGACCCGGAACTGAAGGACAAGCATCATCTTTATCAAGGATTCCGTCCCCGTCAGTATCTGGCCAAGGGCAACCTTTGTTTTCAGCAGGACCTACTTCGTTAGGGCAGTTATCGTCTTTGTCAAGAACACCGTCTCCATCAGTATCTGGCCAAGGGCATCCGTTGTTTTCTTTTGGACCGGCTACATCAGGACATTGGTCGTCTTTATTTGGAATACCATCTCCGTCTGAATCAGGACATCCCTGGAATTCAGCTAAGCCTGGTTCATCAGGACAAGCATCTTCTTTATCAGGAATACCGTCTTTATCTCTGTCAGTATTTCCGAATCTGAACAATAGGGAAGCGGAAGCCTGCCAGAAGTTTGGTACATCAGTTTTGTTGGTAGGAGTTACTACATAATCTCCCTGAACACCAAGACCGAAGTTTTTAGTAATCCAGAAGTTAGACCCAAGACCCGCGTTAGTAGCGAAGTGATTTGCTTTTGCTTCGCTTGTAGGATCTTCATCAGAATACCCAGGGTAGTAGATACCGTTAGTTGAAGTTGTTGGGAAACTCACTCCTGAATAATCATGTCTCAGGTAGTTAGCACCAACTCTTAAATACGGGTCAAACCATGATTCTTCATTCCAAAGACCATTGAATTTGAACTGAAGACCAAGTCCTGTCATTAAGAAGAACTCTTTGTCCATTCCAAATCTCTTGTTATCCACGTTACCTACGGAAGTCTGCCAGTCAAGAACCAATAATTTGTTCAGGTTTCTGGCAACGGTTAATTTTGATAAAGGAGGAGTGATGGAGAAGTTATTGATACTCCATAAATCTTTACCAGTAAGGTTATCAAAAAAACCCTCAAAACCACCTCCAGCAGCTGCGTGATTCACTCCATGTGCACCTACTCCAATTAACCAAGGATTGGATGTAGTCTGGGCGAAAACAGTAGAGGCAACAGTAAGTGCCAATGCTGAAATTCCTAATTTTAAATTTTTCATAGAATTAAATGATTAAATAATTGATAATGCAAAATAAATATAAATTTTCTTTATAAACAAAGTTTTTTAAGGTTTTTTTAACTTTTCTTTATAATTCTGTCGAGACTTCTCTTATTTTCTCTGTCTTTTATCGATTCTCTTTTGTCATATAGTTTTTTTCCGCGTCCTAATGCGATGATGATTTTAGCCTTTCCTCTGTCATTAATGTAAAGTTTCAAAGGAATTATCGTATTGCCGACATCTTTTAGTTTTTTTTCAAATTTCTGTAATTCTTTTTTATGGAGAAGAAGTTTTCGTTCCCGTCTGGATTTATGATTGTAAAAAGTACCCAATTTGTACTCGTCAATCATCATATTGACTATATAAAGCTCGCCGTTGATGAACTGGCAGAATGCTTCCGTAATCGAGGCTTTCGATGAACGAAGCGATTTTATTTCTGTTCCTGTAAGCACCATTCCTGCTTCCGCTTCTTCGAGGATTTCGTACTCGAAACGTGCGCGTTTGTTCAGGATAGTAACGGTTTTTTGAATCTTCATATTGTATTTAGGCGGCTTTGTTTCATATTAAGAAACGGATTGATATAATTTCTGAAATTTTCTTAAAAAATTCAAGTTTCATCAAAAAACATACCGTGATAAGTTCCATGCAACGCTTATTTCAAAGTTTTATGCTTTCAGGAAATTTATAAACCCGATTTCTTTTCGTATTTTTGCGCCAAATTTACGAACTATATGTTAACAGTATCTAATTTATCCCTGCAATTTGGTAAAAGAGTATTATTTGATGAAGTGAACATCATGTTTACCAAAGGAAATTGCTATGGTGTTATTGGAGCCAACGGAGCCGGAAAATCCACGTTCCTCAAAATTCTTACAGGAAAACAAGTACCTACCACCGGTAGTGTTTCATTAGAACCGGGAAAAAGAATGTCCGTTCTGGAGCAGGATCACTTTGCTTACGACGAATTCACCGTTCTGGAAACCGTTTTGAGAGGAAATAAAAAACTCTATGAAATTAAAGAAGAAATGGATGCGCTCTATGCAAAACCCGATTTCTCCGATGAAGACGGAATCAAAGCCGGAGAACTCGGCGTTATTTATGACGAAATGGGAGGCTGGAACGCCGAATCGGATGCACAGACCATGCTTTCCAACGTGGGAATCAAGGAAGAAATGCATTATCAGTTGATGAGCGAGCTGGAAAATAAAGATAAAGTAAAAGTTCTCCTTGCACAGGCACTTTTCGGAAATCCGGATGTGCTGATTCTGGATGAGCCTACCAACGACCTCGATATCGATACGATTTCATGGTTGGAAGATTTCCTTGCAGAATACGAAAACACAGTGATTGTGGTTTCCCACGACCGTCACTTCCTCGATTCCGTTTGTACGCACATTTGCGACCTTGATTACTCCAAACTGAATCTCTACACAGGTAACTATTCATTCTGGTATCAGGCTTCGCAGCTGGCGACAAGACAAAGAGCTCAGGCGAATAAAAAAGCGGAGGAAAAGAAAAAAGAACTTCAGGAATTTATTGCGCGTTTCAGTTCGAATGTAGCAAAAGCGAAACAGGCAACAGCGAGAAAGAAAATGCTCGACAAGCTGAATATCGAAGAAATCAAACCGACTTCCAGAAGATATCCTGCCATAATTTTTGAAATGGAAAGAGAAGCAGGCGACCAGATTCTTGAGGTAAAAGACCTTGAAAAATCCAAAGACGGAGAAATGCTTTTCAGCAATGTGGATTTCAAACTGAAAAAAGGCGATAAAGTTGCCATTATCTCCAAAAATTCATTAGCGATTTCTGAATTTTTTGAAATTATTTCAGGAAATCAAAATCCCGATAAAGGTGAATACAACTGGGGTGTAACAACGAACCAATCCTATATGCCTTTGGACAATACGGAGTTTTTCAAAGAAAATGAAAACCTCGTGGACTGGCTGAGACAATTCACTAAAAATGATGAAGAAAGACACGAAGAATTCATGCGGGGATTCCTCGGAAGAATGCTCTTTTCCGGTGATGAAGCCCTGAAATCCTGCACCGTTCTTTCCGGAGGTGAAAAAATGCGCTGTATGTTTTCGAGAATGATGCTTCAGAAAGCGAATGTACTTCTCCTCGATGAACCAACCAACCACCTTGACCTCGAAAGTATTTCCACGCTGAACAACTCTCTGCAGAACTTCAAAGGGAATATTCTTCTTTCCTCTCATGACCACGAATTGCTTGAAACGGTTTGTAACCGTGTGATAGAGCTTACTCCAAAAGGCGTAATCGACAGGGAAATGACGTATGATGAGTACCTTTCAGATAAGAAAATTAAGGAAATGAAGGAGAAAATGTACTCCTAATCATTCCCCTCCTCTGGAGGGGTGGCAAAATTTTCAGAAAGAAAATTTTGACGGGGTGGTTTTCAACAGAATCCATATAATACAATAAACGAAAAACCGTTCACCTCTGCTGAGCGGTTTTTTACTTTCATCAACCCCTGAAAGCCGAACAGCATTATCCAACTTTTTTCCCTAATTTTGTAAGATTATGAGTCAAAAATGGATTTACAAGCCCGAACCTGACGAAGAAATCGTAGACGGTCTCAGCTATTCTCTCGGTTTTGGAACGTTTGAGTCCAGAATCCTCGTGCTTCGCGGAATTGACAATTACCACAAGGCAAGAGAATTTTTCAAGCCGAATGTAACGGATATTCACAATCCCTTTCTCATGGCAGACATGCAGAAAGCGGTGGAAAGAATCGCCACGGCTATCGAAAACGGAGAGAAAATTCTGGTTTACGGAGATTATGATGTGGACGGAACCACGGCGGTTGCGCTGATGTATCTTTACCTCAGTAAAATCGTAGAGAAAAAATACCTCGATTTTTATATTCCCGACCGTAATTCCGAAGGTTACGGAATTTCCAAAGAGGGAATCGATTTTGCCAAAGAAAACGGTTTTTCCTTAATTGTAGCACTCGACTGCGGAATAAAAGCGGCGGATAAGATTGATTATGCTGCTTCCCTCGGAATTGATTTTATCATCTGCGACCACCATTTACCGGGAGACGAAATTCCGAAAGCATTTGCGGTTCTCGACCCGAAAAGAAAAGACTGCCGCTATCCTTACAAAGAACTTTCCGGCTGTGGAGTTGGTTTTAAACTCTGTCAGGGACTGAACACGATTTATAAAATTCCGGAAAACGAACTTTTTGAACTGACGGATTTACTTGCCATTTCCATTGCCGCCGATATTGTGGCGATGACGGGAGAAAACAGAGTGCTGGCAAAACTTGGATTGAAAACCCTCCGTAAAACGAGAAAACTCGGGTTAAGACAGTTGATTCCATTAGATAAACTTTCCAATTTCGACATCTCCAATATTGTTTTTGAAATCGCTCCGAAAATCAATGCAGCAGGTAGAATTTCTCACGGAAAAGCGGCTGTGGAACTGATGATTTCGGATAATCTGAAACACGCCAATCAAATCGTCGGAGATATTGTCGATTTGAACGATGAACGCCGAGAACTGGATATGAATTCCACGCATGAAGCGCTTAAACAGATTGTGGAAGAAGGTCAGGAAAGCAAGCTCACAACGGTAGTTTACAGCCCGGAATGGAACAAAGGCGTTATCGGAATTGTGGCGTCGCGACTTACGGAGACTTTTTACAAGCCGACTTTGGTTTTTACCGACGGAAATAACGGTGAAATCGTGGCTTCAGCACGTTCGGTTTCGGATTTTGATGTGCATGAGGCACTCGACAGATGTTCTGATTTGTTTTTGAAATTCGGAGGACATCAAGCGGCGGCGGGACTTTCTATGGAAAAATCGAAGCTGGAAGCCTTTAAAATAAAATTTGAAAAAGTAGTTTCGGAAACGATTCAGGAACATCAGAAAGAACCTTCCATTACGATTGATTCCGTGATAAATATCGATGAAATTAACAGAGAATTTATCAACTTCCACAGGAAACTGGCTCCTTTCGGACCTCACAATATGAAACCCGTTTTGGTGCTGAAAAATCAAAAAGTTTCGGGAATCGTAAAAACAATGGGAAAAGAAAATAACCACCTGAAATTCTACATCAAGCAGGAATCTACGGGAAGAAATATCGAATGTGTCGGTTTTAAACTCGGAAATTATGCTGAGGATTTCCGCACGAAAAATTTCGACATCGCTTTTACCATTGAAGAAAACCACTGGAAAGGAAATGTAACGTATTATCTGAATATTCGGGACGTAAAGTTTTATTGACTTTGAGACTTTTAGCTTGGGAGATTATGTGAATAAAATGATGATTGCTGAAAGCAAAATTTTAAATGAAATGAAAAAAACCGGACTTTTTTTTGGCTCTTTTAATCCGATTCACATCGGACATTTGATTCTGGCGAACTACATTCTGGAAAATTCGGATATGGAGGAATTGTGGTTTGTGGTGAGTCCGCAGAATCCTTTTAAAGATAAAAAATCGCTTCTGAAAGACAACAACCGACTGGATATGGTGCAACTCGCCGTGAAAAATTATCCGAAAATGAGGGCTTCTAATGTGGAATTTTCCCTGCCGAAACCGAGTTATACGATTGATACTTTAACGTATCTCAAAGAAAAATATCCGGATTATTCTTTTTCGCTGATTATGGGCGAAGATAATCTGAAAAGCCTCGACAAATGGAAAAATTCGGAGAAATTAATTGAAAATCATCAGATTATCGTGTATCCGAGAATTTATGAAAGCGGACAGGAACAGCACCAATATCTTCAACACGAAAATATTACGCTGATAAAAGCACCTGTCATCGAACTTTCCGCCACGGAAATCCGAAATATGATAAAAGAAGGAAAAAACGTACGCCCAATGCTTCCGCCCGAAGTTTTTGAGTATCTGGACGGAAGTTCTTTTTATAAATGATAAGTGATTAAAAATATGCGTTCCAAAAAACCTTGAACTTTAAACCTTAAACTTTGAACAAAATTTTAAACTTTTTCTCAAAATATCCGCAGGAAAAAATCATCAAATGGTTTAAGCAGATTTGCATTGCCGAAGCCGTTTCGTGGTTTTTTCTTTTCACGGCGATGATTTGGATTCGCGAAGATAAAGACGGACTTTTGCCAACCATTTTCATCATTATTGTCGGAAATATTCACGGATTATTTTTTACGCTTTATTTATTGTTTATCCTGCCTGTGAGGAAAATTTATCAATGGGACGATGAGGATTTTGTGTTTGCACTGATTTCTGCGTTTTTCCCTTTTGCAACCATTTGGGTGGACAAAAAACTTGCCCGTTTCGACAGAGAGTAATTCTTTTTTTTCCAAAAAAATTTTCAAATCGGATGTAACAAATTTCCGATTCAGTTGTCTTATTTATAGAACTTAAAATTTAATTCAAAATTTTTCTTTCTGATTATCAGTGATTTAAAATATTTTATCAAAATTTTTGTAACTATTGTGTAATACAATGTACTAATGTTTTAAAATAACTTTGTAATAGATAGTATTAATTTAAAAAAAATAATTTATGAAAAACTCTATTTTAATCTCCGCCATATTTTTCTCAGGATTAATCTACGCACAGGAAACGAAAAAAGATACCGTAAAAACCGAAAATATCTCGGAAGTTCTCATTTCCAAAAAGGTTTTCAAAAAAGAAAGCGACCGTTTTGTTTACGATATTTCTAACGCTCCCGTTGCCAAAGGAAATACGACTTTTGACGTTCTGAAACAAACGCCGCTGGTTTCCTCAACCGACGACAAAACCCTGAAAATCGCAGGGAAAAACAATGCTGTTATCTACATCAACGGCAGAAAAACCCAAATGGATTCGGAATCTCTCGTTCAGTTTTTGAAAAATACACCTGCGGAAAATATCCAGAAAATTGAAGTCATTACAACGCCGGGAAGCGAGTTTAACGTGGAATCTTCGGACGGAATCATCAATATCGTTTTGAAGAAAAAAACAACGGACGGAACGAACGGAAATATGAGAATGGCAAATTCCCAAAACAAATACAACGCAACTTCCGCAAGTGTTTCGCTCAATTACAGAAAAGACAAACTGGGAATCGCCGGAAATCTTTCGACCAGCGAAAATATTCAGGCACAATATTATGTGCTGAAAAACGGGGATACATCGGTAATGAATGAAACCACCGGAACAATCGACGACCCGAACAAAAATCTCGGTGGTTACTTAAATGCTGATTATCAGTTGAATGACAACAGCAATATCGCTTTGACGTGGAATTCGTGGGCAAACCGAAGTTACGATTCCAAAATGGAGTTTTTCAATACGGTGGTTTCTCCGTCCGGAACGAATTATTCGATTTCCCGAAACCGTGAAAACGCCCGTACTTACAACAATTCCCTGAATCTGAACTACGAACTGAAAACCGATTCTTTGGGAAGCAAACTCAATCTGAATATGGCTTATCTCAATTACAAAAGATTTCAGAATTCGGTAAATCAAACCATACTTTCCGATATTGCACAGAATAATTTGGGACTGGGCAAAGAGGTTTTGCAGGATATGCCTCAGGTTATCAATAATTTTTCGGGAATGGCGGATTATATTAAGAAATTTAAAAACGATTTCACGGTTTCCGTCGGCGGAAATTTCAACAAAACCAAAACCGACAACGATACCAAAAGTATCTCTACTGTTTATGACGAAGATGGAAATATTGCCGAGTTATTCGATGAAAACGGAAACAAAATAGACAATCCGAAATCAGAGCCGAATCATTTCGTTTACGATGAAAATATTTTCGGATTTTACCTGAATTTTGAAAAGAAATTGTCGGAAAAATTTTCGGGGAAGATCGGAGCGAGGTATGAAATTACGAGTAGTTTGGGAACTTCCGACAACGCACAAAACCCCGATTACAGACGGATTGAAAGAAATTACAATAATTTCCTGCCTTTTTTGAATTTGAATTACGGAATTAATGACAACAACTCTGTTTCCTACACATTTTCCGGTCGAATGGGAAGACCGAGTTTTTGGGAACTGAATCCGGTAAAAACGTTCATTACGGAAGATAATTATGTGCAAAACAATCCTTTTGTAAAAGCGGCGACCAACTACAATCAGGAACTGACGTATATGTATAAAAATTCTTATTTTCTGGTGCTGAATCATTCGTATGTTAAAGACCAAATTACGCAGGTTCCGCTGCAAAGAGATATTGTAAAAGACGGAATTACCTACAAAGAATTGCGTTACATAAGAACCAATTTTGGCGACAAACAGGAGATGACCGCAACTTTGGGAATGAACAAATCGTTTTTCAAACAATATTGGAATACGAATTTCAATATCGGAATCCAGCACAACCGAAACAACGGAAAATTGAGCATAGACCCGACCAACGGCGATGTTTTTCCCGAATATGTGAACACCACCAATTCAACAAGTTTTTTCCTGCAAACGGGTAATACGATTCGGCTGGACAAAGCGAAAACGTGGTTTTTCGGCATCAATTATTTTTATATTGACAAACAGCAAATCGAACTCGGAATGTTACGAAATTTGCAAAGTCTGGATTTGAATCTGAAAAAACTTTGGAACAACTGGACATTTGCGCTTGATGTAACCGATGTTTTGCGAACCAACATCATAGAAATTGAAGATTTTCAAGAAAACGGAAATTACAATTATATCCTGAACGACGAATACAGACAGAAAATAACGCTCAGCCTGACTTACAACTTCGGAAACCAAAAAGTGAAAAAAGTCAGAAACATCGACAACGCAGCAGACGAAATAAAAAACAGAACGAGATAAAAACATTCATTCATTATTAAATTTTTCACAAAAAATCCTGAGAGTGTTCTCAGGATTTTTTTTAACAGTCTTTTGTCATTCCGCAGGAATCTCAGCGTTTAGATTCCTGCGGAATGACAAAGATTATTTTTTAGATTTTTTATACGCTTCTAATCTTGCTTTTGCCCTGTTCATTACTTCTTCGTGAGTATGAAATCTTCCATTTTTTATATCTTCTTCTGCCCGTTTCAGCGATTCCAGAATTTCTTCTTTGGTTTCGTTTCTGTAAACCGGTTCTACGATTTTAGCAATGGTCAATAATTCATCGGAAGTAAAACGTTTTTCTTTCAGTTTTTTGAAAAAAGTAGGTTTTTTAATGCCCGTTTTTTCAATGATATAAGACATTTTGAATGGAGAATTTTTCAGAATATCGTCAATTGAATTTTGTATTTTTATGTAATTTTCGATTTCCGCTACCATAATTTTATATTTTAAGTATCAATATTTGCTACAAATGTAATAAAAATTAGATATTAAACTTAATTATTTTAGAGATTTATCCCATTTCCACCAAAACAGGACAATGGTCGGAATGAAAAACCTCTTTCAGGATTACGGCTCTTTTCAATCTGTCTTTTAATGCGTAACTCACGAAATTATAATCCAATCGCCAGCCTTTATTCCTCGCTCTCGAATTTTGGCGGTAGCTCCACCACGAATAATTTTCCGGCTGGTCGTTGAAAAACCGGAAACTGTCAATCAGCTCACATTCATCAATAAATTTTGTGAGCCATTCTCTTTCCATCGGAAGAAAACCGGAAACATTTTTCAAACCTTCCGGGTTGTGAATGTCAATCGCTTTATGACAAATATTAAAATCTCCCGAAATAATCAGATTCGGAATGGTTTTCTTTAACTCTTTTATATAATCCAGAAAATCGTAGCAGAACTGCATTTTGAAATCCAATCTTTCAATATTGGAAGCGGAAGGAACATACACGGAAATCACGGAAAAATCTTCAAAATCTGCCCGGATAATCCTCCCTTCGGAATCATACTGCTCAATTCCGCAGCCGTAAATCACTTGTTTTGGTTCAGCTTTCGAGGCGATTCCGACTCCGCTGTATCCTTTTCTCTGTGCGGAATGCCAGTAGCTGTGATACCCGTTTTCTTCAAAACTTTTGATGTCAATTTGGTCGTTTCCTGCTTTGCTTTCCTGTATGCAGATGATGTCGGGATTCGCATTGTTCAGCCAGCCGATAAAATCTTTGGTAAATGCGGCACGGATTCCGTTCACGTTGTAAGAAATGATTTTCATAATGCGAAAATACAGATTTTTGACAAGAGCCAAGAAAAAAGTAACAAGAGCTAAGTGAGCCCCGAAGGGGCGATACATCAATAGCCAAGGGTGCAGCCCTTGGAAAAAGAGCCAATTATTCCCCTCCTTTGGAGGGGTGGCAAAATTTTCAAAAAGAAAATTTTGACGGGGTGGTTGAAATAAAGCAGTTGGTATTAGAGATTTTAGTTCCCCTCTCCTTTGGAGAGGGGTTAGGGGTGAGGATAAAAAAAGCGGAAAAAATCTTTGATTTTTTCCGCCCCTTAACCCAAACTAAATAAACTATGAAAAAAAACTATTTGGGTTCAAGAACACTAATCGGAATAATACACTCCTCCAATGAAATTCCGCCGTGCTGATAGGTTTCTTTATAGTAATTTACAAAATGGTTGTAGTTTTTCGGATACGCAAGGAACGTATTGTTTTTCGCAAAAATATATTTGGAACTCAGATTTCCTTTCGGCAAAAATAATTTCTCCGGATTGGAAACTGCCCATACTTCTTTCTCATCGTAAGTCAGGCTTCGTCCGGTTTTGTAGCGGATGTTGGTGGATGTTTCGCGGTCGCCTACAACCTGGCTTGGTTTTTTTACGTAAATCGTTCCGTGGTCGGTGGTAATCACCAATTTGAAACCATTGTCTGCAGCGAGTTTAATAATTTTAATCAATGACGAATTTTCAAACCAGTTCAACGTAAGCGAACGGAAAGTTTTGTCATCACGGATGAGCTGGTCGATAATGTGGTTATCGGTTTTTGCGTGAGAAAGAATGTCGATGAAATTATAGACAATCACCAGCAAGTCATTATTTTTATGTTGGTTGAAATCCTCGAAAATCTTTTTTTCAAAATCTGCATTCAGGATTTTCAGGTATTTCATTGATTTGGAAGCAAGTCCGAGCCGTTTCATCTGGTCGGCAAGAAAATCCCGCTCGAATTCGTTTTTATTTCCCTCTTCATTATCATTGAACCATTTATCTGGAAAACGCTTTTCGATTTCTGACGGAAGCAATCCAGCAAAAAATGAATTCCTTGCGTATTGTGTTGCAGTAGGAAGAATGCTGTAATAATAATCCTCCGAAACCTTATTGTAAAACTTCGTGAACAGCGGTTCAATCACTTTCCACTGGTCGTAGCGGAGATTATCAACCATCAATAAAAGAACTTTGTCTTTCTCAACCTCTGTCTTTACCTTATCCTTAAAAAGAGTGTGGCTCATCATCGGCTTTTCGTTTCCGTTCAGCCAGTCTTCGTAATTGCGTTCGATGAATTTTGCGAACTGGATATTCGCTTCTTCTTTTTGGGATTGCAGCAGATCGGAAAACTCACTGTCGAAAACCTTATCGAATTTTATTTCCCAGTTCAGGATTTTCTTGTAATATTCCGCCCAATCCTGATACGTGCGGAGATAGGAAAGTTCCATTGAAAGATTCCGGAATTCCTGCTGGTATTCCTGAATGGTTTTCTGTTCCACAAGATTATCTTCCTGTAAATTTTTCTTTAACGAAAGCAAAACCTGATTCGGATTGACGGGTTTCAGGATATAGTCCGAAATCTGCGAACCGATTGCCTGTTCCATAATGTGTTCTTCCTCGCTTTTGGTTACCATTACGATTTTCATTGAGGAATCTTTGTCTTTCAGCATCGGAATGGCTTCTAGTCCGGAAATTCCCGGCATATTTTCGTCCAGTAAAGCAAGCTGGAATTTTTCGTTATCAATAATTTCCAGCGCTTCGTTCACGTTGTTGACGGGCGTTACGGTATATCCTTTGTTTTCGAGGAAAACGATATGAGGTTTCAGTAAATCTACTTCATCATCAATCCAGATTATTTTCGGCATATTTTTCTATTTATAAAGTTGAGGTTCGTTAATATTATTTTTCAGCATTATTTCCTTGTTCATTTCAAAATGCATTTCGGTCATTTGGTTCAAATATTCTTTTAAAGGTTTCATATTGTATTCTGCTCTGCGCTTATCTACATTGATGCTGTCTTCCAGTCCGTAAAGCGGAGTTGCCTGATGCAGTTTGTTATATTCTACCTGTGTTCCGAAATATTGTTTTTTCTTTTCGTTTTTTCTGATGCGGTCATACAAATAAGCGTAATCTGATTTATTTGCATTTCCTTTTTTTATTTCTTTCTTCATCATTTTCAATACTTTTTTTTGAAAATCAATATTATTATCAGCGTGTTGTGCAATAATCCAGAAATGTTTTGAACCTTCTTCTCCCACCAGATTGATTCCCGGAAATCCGTATTGTTTCAGAATATTTTCTGCTTTATTAATATTGATATCACTGATACTGTCTCTTGCTTTTTCAAATCTTTTCCAACTTTCCTGCTGTGGATAATTCAGATATTTTCCAAAAGGAATCCCGGAATATTGCTGGTCGATAGTATAAATATCCGTAAGTTCTGCTTTCAGGTTTTCGTTTTCCACCGCTTTTTTAGAAACAGAATTACAGGAAACTAAAAATAAAACCGAACTTCCGAAAAGGATAAATAATCTTTTCATAAATACTGATTTGTACCTTTCAAAAATACGACCAAAACGTCTTAAATATTGCCTAAAAGTTTAGAAAAAACCGTTAAATATTCGTTAAACCGTAAAATGATGTTTAACGATACGCTTTGTCAAAGTTTATTAAAAAGTGAATATAATTTTATGAAATTTGCAGCAGGATTTTTAACTTGTCATTAAGTTGCTGAATATCGTATTTTGATAATTTGCCCAAAAGTCCTTTTGATAAACTCCTGTCAATCGTTGCAATTTTACTCGTTCTGATTAAGGATTGTTTTTTTAGTCCGTTTGTAATACTCGGAATAAGCAGAATATCCGTATTTTCCTGCCAACCGATTTGTGTGGTAATAAAGCAGGCCGTCAAATCATAGTTTGTACAGGCAAGTATTACTGCTGGTCTTAGTTTGCTTCCGCTAAGATTGGTAAATGGAAAAGCAATCAGTACAATGTCTCCTTTATTCATTGTACAGTTCTTTTAGGTCGGATTCCGAATAAATGTCCTCTTCTTCGTTCAGAAAATTAAAACTTTTGCCTTGTTCAGCCAGATTTTGAATACCTTTTGTGAGCAAAAATTCTTCATAACGCTTAATGATGAAAGCCGCAAAATCTGATATCTCCTGAACTTTTTCATCGGGAAGTTTATTGATGATTTTGATAGTACGTTCTATGATTGCTTCTCTGGTCATAGTAAATTCTTTTGTTTCAAAGTTACAAAAAGTTATTAAAACAAAAATCCTTTAAGGTTTTCCAAAGCTCCCAAACCATTTCAAACCCTAAAAAGAAAACCCTAAATTTGCATCATATAAAAATCACCCATCACTCATAAAAAAATGACCAATAAACTCAAAATCATCAACGACCCGGTTCACGGATTTATCAAAATTCCCCACGAAATTCTTTTCGATATTATTGAGCATCCGTATTTCCAGAGATTGAGGAGGATTTCGCAAACCGGACTTTTAAACCTGATTTTTCCCGGAGCTACACATACCCGATTTCACCACGCAATCGGAGCGATGCATCTGATGTTTACCGCTCTGGAAACGCTGAAACTGAAAGGAGTGCAGATTTCCAAAGAAGAAGAAAAATCCGCAATGCTGGCAATTTTGCTTCACGATATCGGGCACGGACCATTTTCCCACGCTTTGGAAAATATGCTGATGGACGATTGGCATCACGAAAAAATTTCGCTTTTATTGATGAACGATTTGAATAAGGAATTTGGGGGAGAACTTTCCACAGCGATTGAAATGTTTAAAGGAAACTATCACCGCAGATTTTTCAACCAGTTGATTTCCTCACAGCTCGACGTCGACCGTCTGGATTACCTGAAACGCGACAGTTTTTACACCGGCGTTTCCGAAGGAAATATCAATACACAGCGTATTATTTCCATGATGAATGTTTCGGAGGATGAATTGGTGATTGACGAAAAAGGAATTTATTCCATTGAAAATTATCTTACCGCCCGAATGTTTATGTACTGGCAGGTGTATTATCATAAAACAGCAGCTCTGGCAGAACATCTTCTCGTAAAAATTCTGAGCAGGGCGAAAACGCTGGTTTCCGGAGGGCATCAGTTGAAAGCATCGGAAAATCTCAGCTATTTTTTATATAAAAATTCCTTTGAAAAGGCGACGAAAGAAGACATCCGCAGATTCACGGAACTGGATGATAACGACGTGATTCAGGCAATGAAATTCTGGCAGCACTGTGATGATTTTGTGCTTTCTTATTTATGTAAATGCGTGATTCAGCGGAAATTTCCGAAAACGCTGATTTCCTCCGAACCTTTTTCCGATGAATATGCGTGTGAAATGATTCGGAAAACGAACGCGCATTTCGGAATTACCAACGGAGAATTGCTGGTAGACCGCATATCGAGAAATCTTCTTCCGTACAATCCGGTGAAACAGCCGGTTTATCTTTTGCAAAAAAGAGGTGAGAAAGTAAAGCTGGATGAATCCCAGGATCAGATTTTGTCTTCTTCCATCACCAATCCGAATACCAAACATATTTTTTCATTTCCACAGGAAATGTTGATGTAAATATTTGATTATTAATGACTTGTAAATTAAGAAAATCCCAAAAAAGCAATTATAAATTTCTGAAAATAAAGAACAGAAGAATAATGATGAAAAGAATCATAACAGCGTTCTGCCCGAAAAGAAGTTTGTTGATTTTCGGAAACCTGTTTTTCACTGATTTAATTTGAAAAACCATAAACAGTAAAAAATAAGGAATCATGACCACCAGCAAAGGATTATACCGAAAAGCCTTCCCAATGTTCAGGTGAAGAAGTTCATGAATGGCATGCTGAGAACCGCAGCCCGGGCAATCGTAACCTGTTATCGTTTTAAAAGGACATTTCAGAAATACAGAATCTTCCATCGGACTGAAATGATAATAAAATACGCCCAATCCAATCAGAATAACAGCAGAAATGTAATGAACCGGTTTGATAATATTGATGTTAATGGTAAAAAAGTATGCTAATTTATCAAAAAAATATAGATTTTGGATATGCTATTTATATAGATTCTAAATTATATTGCTTCTGAAAGCCTTTCTTTTTTCTTAAATTTGTGGATTATTTATTTTCCTTAAAATTTAAAAATTATCAATATGATTTTCGACCTTGATATGATTAAAAAAGTGTACGAGCGTTATCCTGAACGAATTGCAAAAGCAAGGGAAGTTGTAGGAAAACCTTTGACACTTTCAGAAAAAATCCTTTATACCCACCTTTGGGAAGGAAATGCAACGCAGGCGTACGAAAGAGGAAATTCTTATGTGGATTTCGCTCCGGACAGAGTGGCGATGCAGGACGCAACTGCTCAAATGGCATTGCTTCAGTTTATGCAGGCGGGAAAAGCAAAAGTTGCCGTTCCGTCCACCGCTCACGCAGACCATTTGATTCAGGCAAAAGTAGGGGCTGATAAAGATTTACAGGAAGGAATTAACAAAAACTCGGAAGTTTTCAACTTTTTGAGTTCCGTTTGCGATAAATACGGCATCGGTTTCTGGAAACCGGGAGCGGGAATTATCCACCAGGTTGTTCTTGAAAACTACGCATTTCCGGGAGGAATGATGATTGGAACCGACTCACATACCGTAAATGCAGGAGGATTGGGAATGGTGGCAATCGGTGTCGGTGGTGCTGATGCAGTAGATGTAATGGCAGGAATGGCGTGGGAACTGAAAATGCCGAAACTCATCGGAGTAAAACTAACCGGAAAAATGAACGGCTGGACTTCCGCAAAAGATGTTATCTTAAAAGTTGCCGGAATCCTTACCGTAAAAGGGGGAACCGGCTGCATCGTGGAATATTTCGGAGAAGGAGCACAATCGCTTTCTGCCACAGGAAAAGGAACGATTTGTAATATGGGTGCGGAAATCGGGGCTACGACTTCTACTTTCGGTTATGATGATTCGATGAGAAGATATTTGGCGGCAACCGGAAGACAAGAAGTCGTAGATGCGGCGGATAAAATTGCTGAACATTTAACGGGAGATGCGGAAGTTTACGCAAACCCGGAACAATATTTCGACCAGGTTATTGAAATCAATTTATCTGAACTTACACCTCACTTAAACGGGCCTTTCACTCCGGATTTGGCAACTCCTGTTGCGGAATTTCGGGCAAAAGCAGAAGCGAACGGCTGGCCTTTGGAAGTGGAATGGGCGTTAATCGGTTCTTGTACCAACTCATCTTATGAAGACCTTTCCAGAGCGGCTTCCATCGTGGAAGATGCTGTTGCAAAAGGGGTAAAACCAAAAGCGATTTTAGGAATCAATCCGGGTTCTGAACAAGTGAAATTTACCGCTGAAAGAGACGGATTCCTTGATTCTTTCAGAAAATTTGAAAATGCGAGAATTTTTACCAACGCTTGTGGTCCTTGTATCGGACAATGGGACAGAGAAGGTTCCGAAAAAGGAGAAAAAAACTCCATTATTCACTCATTCAACAGAAATTTTGCGAAAAGAGCAGACGGAAACCCCAATACTCACGCTTTCGTAGCATCTCCGGAAATGGTTGCGGCTGTTGCGATTTCGGGAAGATTAGATTTTAATCCGATTACAGATACATTAACAAACGAAGCCGGAGAGCAGGTAAAATTAGACGAACCGAAAGGTTCTGAACTTCCTGCAAGAGGATTTGCGGTTGATGACAACGGTTATCAGGCTCCTTCTGAAGACGGTTCCAAAGTACAGGTGGTGGTTGACCCGAACTCCGACAGACTTCAGTTACTGGAAGAATTCCCGGCTTGGGACGGAAAAAATATTACCGGTGCAAAAGTTCTCATTAAAGCATTCGGAAAATGTACCACCGACCATATTTCTATGGCTGGACCTTGGCTGAAATACAGAGGACACCTCGACAATATTTCCAACAATATGCTGATTGGAGCGGTAAATGCTTACAATATGGAAACCAACAGCGTGAAAAACGAACTTACCGGAGCTTATGATGAAGTGCCGAAAGTAGCAAGAGCATACAAAGCTGCAGGAATTCCGTCTATCGTGGTCGGAGACGAAAACTACGGAGAAGGTTCTTCCAGAGAACACGCTGCCATGGAACCTCGTCATTTAGGCGTAAAAGCCGTTTTGGTAAAATCTTTCGCCCGTATCCACGAAACCAACCTTAAAAAACAGGGAATGTTGGGATTAACTTTCGCAGACAAAGCGGATTACGATAAAATTCAGGAAGATGATACGGTAGATTTCATCGATTTGGAACAATTTGCACCGGGAAAACCTTTAACACTGGTATTTACCCACGCCGACGGCTCTAAAGATACGGTTATTGCCAACCATACTTACAACGACCAGCAGATTGACTGGTTCAAAGCGGGTTCTGCACTTAATCTTATCAAGAGAATGGAAGCAAACTAATTTGTTAAATCAATAAAAAAAAGCCTCACTAATTTTTAGTGAGGCTTTTTTAAGGGATTGTGTTTATCAAGACTAAAAATATTTTCAAAGAAAAAGTATTACTTTTTCTCCTCCGCTGTTTCAGGGAATCTTGCCTGCGTATAATCTCTGGAGATTGCCGATTTCTCGAATTTCAGTTTTCCGGACAAGGTTTCCAGTATTACGCCGTCTTCCATGATTTGAGCGATTCTTCCGTGCATTCCGGAAGTGGTTACCACTCTGCTTCCTACTTTCAGGGATGCCTGAAAATTCTTTTCCTGTTTCTGCTTTTTCATCTGCGGGCGAATCATCAGAAAATAAAATGCTACGAACATCAGCCCCATCATTATCATTAATTGCGTTGAACCACCGCTCTCAGTTGCTGCAGCCTGTAAAAAAATAGTTATCATATATAAGGGTATTTGTTATTGAACAATGTTTGCGGTAAAACCGATAACAATCGGGGACTTTTCTACATTCGCAAACACTTCCGCCTGCTTTTGAACCATTCCGTCAAAATTGGAAGAATCGAATTTCAAAGTAATTTTTCCTTTCTGCCCCGGCATAATCGGGTCTTTCGTATAATCCGGAGCCGTACATCCGCAACCTGGTTTCACGGAAGAAATAATCAGCGGATTAGTTCCGGTATTGGTTACTTCGTACACATGCTCTACCGACTGTCCTTTTTTCACATCACCGAAGCTGTAAGAGTCTTCTGAAAGCGCAAGATTTGTCAATGGCTGAGACGGTGTCTGAACAGAATCATTCTGTACGGTTTCCGCAGAAGTTTTTGCCGTAACTTCTTGTACAGCAGGAGTTGTTTCTTTTTTGCAGGATTGGAGTCCCAATGCGGTTATGGATAATGAAAATCCTAAAACTAATTTTTTCATTTCTTTATTTTTTTAATTTACTCTGTTGATGTCTTTTGAATATTTATCTAAAATTCCGTTGATAAAGATACTGGATTTATCCGTTCCGAAAACTTTTGAAATTTCCACATATTCATTGATGATGATTTTGTAGGCAGTAAGCGGGAAATGGTCGAGTTCTGCAATGGCAGTTACCAGAATCACTTTATCTATCAGCGAAATCCTTTCCAGTTCCCAGTTTTGGAGGCGTTCCTCTATTTTCTTTTCATTGCCTTCCCAGCTGTTCAGTGCGGATTTCAGAAGTTTTTCTGCAAATTCGCAGTCGCCTTCGTCTTTAATCATTTTAATCAAAGTATGCGACGGCTCATCAGGTTTCATAAATCCGATAGTTTTCTGCACCATGGAATTGGCGATGTGAAAATCATCCGCCCATCCGATTTCCTTTTCTTCAAAATGTTCGTGCAGAGATTCGTTTTCGGCCACATATTTCAGATAGAGTTTTCCGATAAATTTCTGGTCTTCCTCAAAAGAACAGTTTTCCTCATTCATGAAATCCTGATAACGTTTTCCGGAAACCATTCTCTGGAAAGTTTTCACCAATAATTCATCATGAAGTTCCCACTGAAGATTTTTGTGTTTTGCGGTAAAAGAAACCCGCGCTTCGTTTTCCTCAATCTGTATCAGCACCTGATTATTGATGAATTTCTGATTAGGATTAAGGTCTTTATCGGTTTTCAGGAATTTGTTTTTCCCGATTTCAATCTGGTGTTCGGCGAGTCTTTTCAGCCCGACAAGAAAATTGAGCTCATAGATATACAGGTGATAAATTTTTTCAATTCCTGTAAACATATTTTTCTCCAGAACATCATAGTTAATGGGATTCTGATAGTAAGAATACAAAGTTTCTACTATTCTTTCACGGATTTGTCTTCTTCCTAACATTCAAAGAACTTTTTATGGGTGCAAAGATAGGGAAAAAGTCCGAAAGTAGGGAAGCGTGGTTTTTCAATAACATTGCTCAACCCTTAATTTTAATATATTAAATTTTGAGGATTTGAGGTGTTTGATGTTTGCGAGGAGGAACGACGAAGCAATCTGTTTAAATTTATTCAGGGATTGCTTCACTTCACTTCGTTTCATTCGCAATGACGGATTCCCACTTGGATCTTTTTATCCATTCACCGCTTCCACTTTTTCCACAAGGTCGGGAAGAAATTGTTTCAGTATATTTTCGATGCCGTTTTTCAGGGTTGCGGTTGAACTCGGGCATCCTGAGCATGCGCCCTGAAGAAGCATTTTTGCCGTTTTGCTTTCTTCATCGTATTCCATGAGGGAAATTTTTCCGCCGTCGTTTTCTACGGCAGGAGCAACATATTCGGTTAAGATGTCGGAAATTTTCTGTTCATTGTCGTTATAATCCCGGTTGATGATTTTTTCTACCGGATTTTCGTGTTTTTGCGGTTCTATATTGGAAACCACGCCGCCGTTTTGCAGATAATCCGCAATCAGGCTTCTCACGGGTGTCATCACTTCATGCCACTGAACGGAATCATCTTTCGTTACAGCCACGAAATTATCGGAAACAAATACTTCTTTCGCATAATCAAACGCATCCAAAATCGCTTTTGCCAAGGGAACTTCAGCAGATTCTTCTTTTGATTTCACTTCTACAAATCCGTCGAGAATCAGTTTTGAAGACACAAATTTCATCACGTTCGGATTCGGTGTCATTTCTGCATAAATCGGGAAAACATCTTTTCTTTTCTGAATATAAATTCTCGGATTAGCGAGAAGCTCATCTTCGATAACGTTCTTCAGGTTTTCCGTAACTATTTCCCATTCTACCGTGTCTTCTTTGGCTACCGCAATGAAATTGGCGGTAATGAAAATTTTTGAAACAAACGGATAATTGAAAAGTTCCTGCGCAACCGGAATTTCAGAAATATCGGAATCTCTGTCCAGTTCCAGCGAGCCGGGAATCAGGGTGTAATCCGCAACAAATTTCATCACTTTCGGATTTGCGGTAGGTTCTGTATGGATTTGTCGCATTTTATCTGTAAATTTGAGTGTACAAAAATAAGGAATACGAACGGGAAACAGAATTTTTTTTTGAAGAGAAACTCGTATATCGTATCTCGAATCACAAAACTTTAGAAAAATGGCAATTATAAGAGAACTTTTAGGAAAGCATCCTCAAATCGGAGAAGGAACATTTATTGCAGAAACGGCAACAATCATCGGCGATGTTACAATGGGAACGGACTGCAGTATATGGTACAATGCGGTAATCCGCGGTGATGTGCATTACATCAAAATGGGAAACAAGGTGAATGTGCAGGACAATGCCATGCTCCACTGCACCTACGAAAAATATCCGCTGACTATCGGAAACAACGTGTCAATCGGGCATAATGCGATTGTTCACGGCTGCACTATCAAGGATAATGTGCTGATTGGAATGGGTGCTATTGTGATGGACGACTGCCTTGTGGAAGAAAATTCCATTGTCGGAGCGGGTTCTGTGGTAACACAGGGAACGCACATCAGGTCTGGTGAAGTGTGGGGCGGAGTTCCGGCACGGAAAATCAAGGATATTTCTGCCGACCTTTTGGAAGGGGAAGTGAACAGGATTGCTAATAATTACGTGAAATATTCTTCTTGGTATAAGGAATAATATTTTCAACTGTGTAAAAACCTCACAGACTCTGGAATCCATGAAGTTTTAAATTCTGATTTAGGAAGCGTTTTTATTGAAAATTTAACTTTTCACAGGATAAACGCATTAAAATTTGAGCTGTGAAGCAGTGATATATTGGTAACATAATACAGGTGCAGTATTGGTAAGGTGCGAAGCACCGACATATTGGTATAAAAGATGTTGGTGCTTCGCACCTTTCTTTTCGTCCTCATCGTGAAAGATTACCAACATTCAGCAAATTGGCTACGCCGAATCTTCGATTTCGTTGCTTTTTCTGATTCAAAATTTTTGGTTTAGGAATTTTAATGCGTTTATCCTGAACTTTTCAGAATCCTGCAACGATTTGCGGAATCTTTGCCTAAATTTGCAGTATGAAATTCAATCTTCAATCGGAATATCAGCCGACAGGAGACCAGCCGCAGGCAATCAGTAAGTTGACCGACGGCATCCTGAAAGGTGAAAGGTATCAGACTTTGCTCGGTGTTACCGGTTCCGGAAAAACCTTTACCGTTGCCAATGTGGTGCAGAATGTCCAGAAACCGACTTTGGTTCTGGCTCACAATAAAACATTGGCAGCGCAGCTTTTCATGGAATTTAAGGAATTTTTTCCTGAAAATGCAGTGGAATATTTCGTATCTTATTACGATTATTACCAGCCGGAAGCCTACATCGCTTCTACGGGAACGTATATCGAAAAAGACCTGAGTATCAATGAAGAAGTGGAAAAATTACGGCTTTCCGCTACGGCAAGTCTGCTTTCGGGGAGGCGCGATGTGCTTATTGTGGCTTCCGTTTCGTGTATTTACGGTATCGGGAATCCTACGGAATTTCATAAGTCGCTGATTTCCATTTCGATTGGCGATAAAATAACCCGAACCGACTTGCTTCATTCTTTGGTAAATGCTTTGTATGCAAGAACTTTGAATGAATTTCAAAGAGGAACATTCCGTGTAAAAGGAGATGTTATTGATGTTTTTCCTGCCTATTCCGACAATGCCATAAGGATTCAGTTTTTCGGAAACGATGTTGAAAAAATACGGACTTTCGACCCAGTTTCGGGAAATATAGAATCGGATTTTGACCAGATTCAGATTTATCCTGCCAATCTTTTCGTAACTTCAAAAGAAACCCTAAACGGTGCAATCCGGAATATACAAGATGATTTGGTGAAGCAGGTGGAATTTTTCCAGTCGATAGAAAAACCTTTGGAGGCCAAGCGCTTGCAGGAACGGACAGAACTGGATTTGGAAATGATAAAAGAACTCGGATACTGCTCCGGAATCGAAAATTATTCCCGATATCTCGACGGACGCGAACCGGGTTCAAGACCGTTCTGCCTTTTGGATTATTTTCCGAAAGATTATTTAATGGTGATTGATGAATCGCACGTTACCATACCGCAGGTTCACGCGATGTACGGAGGCGACAGAAGCAGAAAGCAGTCCCTTGTGGAATACGGTTTCCGTCTTCCGGCGGCGCTGGACAACCGTCCGCTGAAGTTTGAGGAGTTTGAATACATGCAAAATCAGGTGATTTATGTTTCGGCAACACCTGCGGATTATGAGCTTCAGCAGACCGACGGCGAATATGTGGAGCAGATTATCCGTCCGACAGGGCTTTTAGACCCTGTGATTGAAGTGCGCCCGACTTTGAATCAGATTGATGATTTAATGGAAGAAATCAGGAAAAGAGCCGAAGCAGACGAACGGGTTTTGGTAACGACCTTAACCAAAAAAATGGCGGAAGAACTGACCAAATATTTCACACGATTCGGAATCCGGACACGCTATATTCATTCTGATGTGGAAACGCTGGAGCGGATTCAGATTATGCAGGATTTGCGGACGGGACTTTTTGATGTGTTAATCGGGGTGAATCTTTTAAGGGAAGGTCTGGATTTACCGGAGGTTTCGCTGGTTGCAATTTTAGATGCGGACAAGGAAGGAATGCTTCGTTCCCGAAGGTCAATGATTCAGACGGTTGGTCGAGCAGCAAGGAATATCAACGGAAAAGCGATTATGTATGCGGATAAAATGACCAAATCCATGCAAGCCACCATTGACGAAACCAACTACCGCCGCGAAAAGCAGATGAAATACAACGAAGAACACGGAAAAGTTCCGCAGGCTCTGAATAAAAAAATCTCCGAAGCACTCATCGGAAGAACAAAAGATTTTCCTGATGAAAAATACACACAGAAGGAAATCCTTAAAAAAGTGGCGGAAGAAAGAGCAGCTTACGGAAGCGAAAATATAGAAAAACTGATTGTCGAAAAACAAAAGGAAATGGAAGCGGCAGCGAAGAATCTGGATTTCATCAAAGCGGCGAAATTAAGGGATGAGATTGTGGCATTGAAAGGGTGAATATTTTTCGGCGGCGGCAAAGCCGCCGCCGAAAAAAACCGAGTATGAATCATTGTGAGGGTGTAATCTTCCCCAAAAACAGAAAAAGTTAAAAAATTACTCAATACAAAAAAGCCGAACAATTTTGTTCAACTTTTTATTTATCGCCCATCACCCCACTGCTGACGCGATCCCAATGTCATTAAGTTAAGCATTTTTGCAATTTATTCTCGCTGTCATGTGAGTGCTTTTTAATCTTAAAATGTTTTTTTTCACTTATTCTAAATCATCCACGTCCGATAAACATTGAATTATGGATTATTAAATTTTCAACTTACTGTAAATCATTTGTTTAATTTTTTATTTTTACTAAATTTCAAAAACAAGCTACCAATTAAACAATAACTGTACACCGTCATCTTTGTCAATAATCCAATCTTTTTCGGGATTTTCCAGAAATTTCATCAGGTTGATATAGTTGAACAAATGAATTTTGCAAAAACTCACCAAATTTGAAAATGCCCAATGTCGTTTCAATCTCTTTTTGATGACTGCCAACAGAAGATTCACGATTAATACACAGTAAATCTGTATTTTGATGGCGTTTTCGTTGTCCCCCAAAAAATATTTCAGTGGAAAA
>JASGDB010000071.1:0-8702 GCA_049841315.1 Bergeyella sp.
CGATATTTGTATATCTGCAGTCTCTCTGTCTTTTTCCTGTTGCTTTTTCCAATGTATTCTTCTAAATGATTTTTTTTAACTTTTAGTATATTGAATATTTACTTTGCAAACTTATCACAGTTTCTGAAAGTCTCTCTGGACGCTAATACTAATCTTCAATAATGAAATTCCCATTATTATGGGTATTCGGATTTCTGTGATGTTCTAAATATTCATTAACCATTTCATCTGTGATATTACCTGTACTCCAGCAACCAAACCCTATTGCCCAAAAATGACGTCCCCAATAACGCTTCTTTAATTCAGGAAATTCCATTTGCAATTTTCGTGATGAACGACCTTTTAATAATTTTACCAAGGTACTAACATCTTGAGACGGACGGTATTCAACGTGCATATGAATGTGGTCTTTTGACACAACGCCTTTTAATATTTGAACACCTTCTGTTTCACAAATTTGGATTAACAAGCTCCGGCATCTTATCTTTATATCCCCTTCCAATACAGGGTAACGGTATTTTGTTGCCCAAACTATATGAACCGTCAATCTTGAAACGCTATGTCCATTGGTTCGCTGATAATCCATAGAACAAAAGTAATATATTTTTAGAAGCTAAAAGCCTGTGAAATTTTACCGAAATTTATTTTTATGGCTCATAAAGAATGTCTTTGTTAAATTTTGATGCTCTTTTGAGCGGATTTTTCACTATTTTTGAGACCAATAAAACAATCTTATGAAAACTTATTTTACAGCATTTTTACTATGTATTTTCCACTTTACTTGTAATGCACAATGGGTAGACCTAAATGTGAATAGCTCAAACAACTCCTATTTTACAGATGTTTATGCCATAACACCGGATGTTGTAATAGTAGTAGGTTCCAATGGAATCATACTCAAAACAACAGATGGCGGTGCTGCCTGGCAACCGAAATATTCCGGCACAACACTAAATTTAGGGCAAGTTCAGTTCCCGACATCAAGCATAGGCTATGTTACTGCCACAGAAGGAAAATTACTTAAAACCACAGACTCCGGCGAAACGTGGTCAACCATTGATGTCCGACAATCCCTCACTTTTCTCTCTTTATCTTGTGTCAACGAAAATTTAATTTATATTTCTGCTCTTGACTCTAATTATCATTCTGTTTTACTGAAAAGCAGCAACGGAGGAATCGATTGGGAAACAATTATTGGAAATAATCCACAGGAAAGGCTGACCGAAATACAGTTTTTAAGTGGAGATACAGGCTACGCTAAAAGTGATAGCTATACAATTTTAAAAACACAAGATGGAGGCAAAAACTGGGTGCAGATTGATAATTCTAATTATAATGAGTCTTCTTTTAATTTTATAAATGAGAACATTGGTTTTGTATACAAATATGGGCTTAGAAAAACGACAAACGGTGGAAACACTTTTGTTCAGTTAGGAGATGCCGGATATGCAAAATTATCTAAAATGTTTGCTATCAATGAAAATACCGTTTGGAGCCTTTATAGTATAGATACAATGTGCGGATGTGGCAGTTCGGGAACAATGAAAATAACTTACGACCCTGAAAATGGATACACAGAGTCTTTTGAAAACTATGATAGAAGCACCACTTCTATGTCATCTCTATATTTCAGTAATGATAAACTTGGCTATGCTGTGGGCAGTAAAAATGCAAAGGCTGCAATTTGGAAAAATACTACCGGAATGACCGTTTATTTAGATGCTAATGAAGCGGCAAAATCGGATAATATTAAAATTTTTCCAAATCCGACTTCTGATAAAATAAATATCGCTATAAATAATCAATTCTCAGGAGAATTTTCAATAAGTCTTTCCGATATGTCCGGCAAAGTTCTTTACAATCAAAATCATAATAACAAAAAAGATGTAAGCATAAATGTCCAAAATTTTGCAAAAGGAGCATACATACTTACTTTTAAGAATCAAAAACAAAGGTATTCTCAAAAAATCATTGTAAAATAATTTTTTTCTGCACAAAAAAAATCCACCCCGAATCGGAGTGAATTTTTGTGGAGAATACGGGATTCGAACCCGTGACCTTTTGACTGCCAGTCAAACGCGCTAGCCAACTGCGCCAATCCCCCGAAATTGTTTTGCAATGATAGGCATTTTCCACATTTCTGCAAAATTTAAAATGAAAAAAACAGACAAATTTCTCTGCCCGTTTTTTCCACTTTCACTTTTTAAAATACTTTTTATCTCCAGCCTCCTCCGAGCGCTCTGTACAATTCCACTCCGGCTTGTAACTTGGCGTATCGGGCATTGGCAATATTCAGTTCGGCATTCAGGCGGTTTACGTCAGCATTCAAAACTTCCAGATAGTTCGCCATACCGTAATTCACCAGCTCCTGAGAATAATTCACGGAATTGGAATAGGCATTCAGCTCTTTCTCTTTCAGTTCAATAAAACGGTCTTGTGAAGTATAGACTTTCAAAGCATCGGATACTTCTTTTCCGGCGGTAAGAACCGATTTTTTAAACGATAAATAGGCTCTTTCCTGATTGGCAACACTCGCTTCATAATTGGATTTTATCTGTCTTTTATTCAAAACAGGCTGAGCAAGTCCGGCAACCACCGAAGCAAAAAGAGAATGTCCGCTGAACAAATGGTCGATGTCCACCGATTGCAATCCTCCGCTTCCGGTAAGCCTCAATGACGGATAAAATTGTGCTTTGGCATTATTGGTCATTTCAAAAGCATTCATCAAATCAAACTCTGCTTTTCTTACATCAGGGCGGTTTGCCAGAAGGCTGGCACTGTATCCCAAATCGGGATTGACGGAAAAACGCTGTTCGGTAAGAGAGCTTCTGTCAATTTTCTGAGAAGGTTCTCCCATGAGAAGCGAAATCGTGTTTTCCAACTGTGAAACCTGAACATCAATGTTAATCAAAGACGCTTCCGCATTGAAAACCAGTGCTTCACTTTGCTGTACGGCAACTTCCGTTAAAGTTCCGGCTTCTTTCAGAGCTTTGGTGATTTCCAGATTTTTCTTTCTGATTGCAATGGTCTGCTCTATGATTTTTTTCTGTTCGTCTAAAGTCAGTAACTGATAATAAGCCGTCGCTATCGAAGCCACCAGACCGCTTTTCACGCTCTGATGTGCCGCAACAGTTCCGAGATAGGAAGCAAGCTGCGCCTTTTCCTGCGCTTTCAGTTTTCCCCACAAATCGGCTTCCCAGCCTAAACTTGCCGTAATATCAAACTGATTGATATAACGTCTTTCCCCGATAATCTGCCCCATTTGGGTATTAAGCGACTGCGTTTGAAAAGTATAACCGGGAGTTACGGATAATGTCGGCTGATATGCCGCTTTCGCCTGTTTCAGATAGGCTTCCGCAGATGCGATATTCTGCAATGCCATTCTGATATCCAGATTGTTTTCCAACGCTTTGGAAATATACTGCTGAAGTTGCGCATCCGTAAAAATTTCTTTCCATGAAATCCCTCCCAAACCAAGGCTGTCCTGAGGAAGTTTGTCCGTACGGAACAGTTTTTCTTCCACAATTCCAGCCGGTCTTTCGTATTTCTGTCTTCCGGCACAGGAAGCAAGAGAAATAACGATTCCCAGAACAAAAAGCGGATATATAATTTTATAATTCTTCATACTTTTTTCTTTGATTTTACTCTGCAAGATTCACTTCCTGCTGATGATTAATCGGTTTTATTTTTTCCTGAAGGCTCTGGAAAATAACATACAAAACAGGAATTACGAGCAATCCTAAAAATGTTCCGATAAGCAGTCCTATCGCAGCTCCCGTCGCAATCGACCTGTTCCCTACTGCTCCGATTCCGAATGCGAAAACCAATGGCAGTAATCCGAAAATAAAGGCAAATGAGGTCATCAAAATCGGTCTTAATCTCGCTTTTGCCGCATTGATAGCAGACATTATGATGGTTTCCCCATGGTGTCTTCTCTGAACCGCAAATTCCACGATAAGTATTGCATTTTTAGCCAAAAGCCCTACCAGCATGATTAAGGCAATCTGGAAATAAATATTGTTTTCCAATCCGAAAATCCACTGTCCGAGATACGCTCCCATTACCCCAAGGGGCAATGAACAGATAACCGTAAGCGGCAGAATATAACTTTCATACTGCGCTGCAAGGATGAAATACACAAAGACAAGGCTGAGTATAAAAATAATCATCGTCTGCGAACCTGAAGCAAGTTCCTCACGGGAAAGCCCGGTAAACTCAATATCATAATTGGCTCCCAAAGACGTTTCCGCTACCTGCTGAACAGCCGTAATCGCATCACCTGTACTGTATCCCTGAGCATTTGCTCCCGTAATTTTCACTGAAGAAAAGAGGTTGTAACGGTTCACACTCTGCGGCCCGTAGACTTTTTCCAAATTTACGAACTGAGAAACCGGCGTCATCTGTCCGGAACCGGAACGCACATAAAGCTCATTGAGGCTCTGCGTATCTCTCCTGAATTCCGGCGGTGCCTGCACCATTACACGAAACTGTTTTCCATATTTGGTAAAGTCTGCACTGTAAATTCCCCCAATATATCCCTGCATGGTTGCAAGAATATCGGAAACCGAAACTCCTGTCTGCTCCGCCAGAGGAACATTGATATTCATTTGGTACTGAGGATATCTGGTATTGAAAGAAGTCTGTGAAAATTCAATTTCTGGGCGCTGCATCAGCTGTCCCATGAATCCCTGCGCAGTTCTGTCAAGTTCCTGATACTCTCCTCCCGCTTTATCAAGCAATACCACTTCAAAACCGGAGTTCGCACCAAAACCGGGAACGGAAGGAGGCTGGAAAAATACAATTTTGGCATCGGGAATTCCTGCTGCGATTCCGAAGAGTTTTTTGGTAATAGCTTCCGCAGATTGTCCTTTTCCTGTTCTTTCCCCGAAATCTTTAAGCCTTACGAATGCAAGTCCGTTGTTGCTTCCGCTTCCTCCGAAGAAACTTCTTCCCGTAGAAACCGTAACATTTCTTATTTCAGGAATTTGAAGTGCTTTTTTCTGAAGCTCTTTCATCACATTGTACGTTCTTTCCTGGGAAGCTCCGGGCGGTAATTCCACATTGGTAAAGATAATTCCTCTGTCTTCATTAGGTACAAATCCTTTCTTCATATTGGAATTGGCAAAATACAAGACGATTCCGGTGATGGCAAAAACCAGCAATGTCGTCCATTTATGCCTGATAAGGAATACAAATGCCTTTCCGTATCGTTCTGTAACTGCTTTAAAAGCTACATTGAAGCGATGGAAAAATTTCCCTATGAAACTTTTTTCTTCATATTCTTTGTCGTGGTGCTGTGGTTTTAAGAATAGAGAACATAATACCGGACTCAGCGTAAGGGCATTGACCGCAGAAATCATAATCGCCACAATCAGGGTAATCCCGAACTGCTGGTAAAAAACTCCCGTAGGTCCTTTGATAAATGTTACCGGAATAAATACCGCCGCCATTACCAAAGTGATCGAAATAATCGCTCCGGTGATTTCGTTCATCGCTTCTACGGTTGCTTTTTTGGCATCGGAAATTCCGTGTTCCATTTTGGCATGAACGGCTTCTACGACGACTATCGCATCATCCACCACAATACCAATCGCAAGAACCAAAGCAAACAGCGTAAGCAAATTGAGTGAATATCCTAAAAGATTTAAGAAAAAGAACGCTCCCACAATGGAAACCGGAACTGCAATCGCCGGAATCAGAGTGGAACGGAAATCCTGCAAAAAAATATACACCACGATAAATACGAGGATAAAGGCTTCAATCAATGTATGAATTACCTTTTCGATAGAGGCTTCCAGAAATTCATTGGTATCGAAATTAATCATATAATGAACCCCTTCCGGAAGGCTTTTTTCCGCAGTGGATAGGTATTCTTTTATGTTTTTAATAATTTCCTGAGCGTTGGAACCCGGCGTTTGGAAAATACCGATACTCACTGCCGGAGAATCTCCGTTTTCGGCCCTGCCTGCGTAAGACAAAGCGTCTAATTGTACTTCCGCTACATCTTTCAGCATTAGGTTTTGTCCGTTTCCAAGGGATTTCAGGATGATGTTGTCGTACTGCTCCTTTTCATTGAATTTTCCGACATATTTAATGATATATTCAAACGAATTTCCTGAATTTTGCCCAAGCGAACCAGCCGCCGCTTCACGCGACTGAGATGAAATCGCATTAGTAACATCCGTAGGCGAAAGCCCGTAAGCCGCCATTTTCACAGGGTCAAGCCATACTCTCATGGAATAGGTTTTTCCTCCCATTACATTGGCATCACCTACTCCGTTTATCCTTTTTATATCGGGAATAACATTGATATTCAGATAATTTTGAAGAAATACATCGTCTAATTTTTTATTTTCGGAATAGAAGCTCAGGTACATCAGCGCACTCGTCTGCTGTTTCTGCGTTACCACGCCGGAACGCGTTACTTCGGACGGAAGCAAAGGCGCAGCACGCGCTACCCTGTTCTGAACGTTTACGGCTGCAATATCCGGATTTACTCCCTGCTTAAAGAAAATCTGAATCTGTGCAGAACCATCATTCGTTGCGGAAGAGGTAATATAATCCATTCCCTCCACACCGTTAATCTGTTCTTCCAGCGGAACGACAACACTTTTCATCACGGTTTCCGCATTGGCTCCGATATAGCTTGCCGAAACGCTCACCGTAGGCGGCGCAATATCGGGATATTGGGTAACCGGCAGGGCAATAAGCCCCAGAATCCCCAGAATCACAATGATAATGGAAATTACCGTGGATAAAACCGGTCTGTTAATAAAATTTTTAATCATCAGAATAACGGTTTTATAGTGTTCACAAGGCTGTCCATATTAATCGGTTTCGGAATAATTTCTCCGCCGTCTTTCAATCCTGCAATTCCGAGAGCAACAACTTTGTCGCCTTTCTGCAGTCCTGAACTTACGATTGCCATATTTCCGATACGGTCTTTCACTTCAATAATGGTATTTTTCACTTTTTTATCTGCTCCTACTTTGTAAGCGTATACAATTCCCTGCTGTTCATAGGTGGCACTTTCAGGGATTACGACTACATTTTCGTAAGCGTTCGGGAGACGGATATTTCCGCTGTTTCCGTTGCTTAAAAGTTTCTGCGCATTCGGGAAAAAAGCTCTGAAACTGATAGTTCCCGTAGAAGCATTAATCTGTCCGGTTACGGTTTCGATTTTTCCTTTTTCAGGATAAATGCTTCCGTTTGCGAGCTGCAATTCTACCATCGGCATATTTCTGAGCTTTTCGGGAACGGTTGCTCCATAGGATTTTTCGAGGAAGTTCAGATATTCCTTTTCATTCATGGAAAAATAGGCAAATACTTCCCGCGTATCAGAAATTGTCGTTAAAGGAGTCTGGTCATTCGGCCCTACCAAACTTCCGACTTTTAAAGGAAGACTTCCTACAATTCCGGAAATCGGCGCTCTTACTACGGAATAATTCACGTTTGCCTGCGCTCCTTTATAATTGGCTGCTGCCTGAGAAACGCCTGCTGCTGCCTGCTGCCTCGCTGCAACCGCCTGCTGAAACTGTGCTTTCGCTCTGGAAAGATTCGCCTGAGCCGTTTGTAGCTGAACGCTGCTGATGATATTTTTTTCTACCAGCGGTTTTATTTTGTCGACTTCCACTTGTGCGACATTCACGGCAGCCTGCGCTGCACTTACATTCGCTTCTGCGGCAGAAACATTGGCTTTCGCAGCGGAAATTCCCGAACGTGCGGCATCTGCGGTTTCCGTAAGCACATTGGTTTCCAGGCGGAATAACGGCTGTCCTTTGGTTACATACTGCCCTTCATCCACCAAAACCTGGGTGATGTAACCCTGAATTTTAGCACGGACATCATTATTCACAATTCCCTGAATGGAAGCCGGAAACGACTGGTATCCCGTAAGGTTTTTCACTTCGGCGGAGACTACCGGAAAAGGTTTCGGCCCGTCCGTTTTCGGCTGTTCTTTTTTACAGCCTGCCAATGCGAATACTGCAAAAGAAAGTATTAATATTCTGTTTTTCATATTGATAGTTTAGTAAGTGATTCTTCTATGGTTTTAATATTGTTTTTAAGCATTGATTTATGAATTTTATTCCTTTTTTTCAAGGTTTCCGTGGATTGGGGGTTAAATCCTTCCAGTTGTTCGATGATTTCCACTTCTTCTCTCAAACGTCCCAGAATTTCTTCAAAACGGATTTTTACGAAATCTTCATTAATGATAAAATACCTTCGGCGTTCCTCCAATTTGTTGATATCTGTTATCAGTTTGTTACTCAAAAGTAAATTCAAACTGGTGGAAACAGAACTTTTACTCGCCCCGAATGTTTCCACGAGGTCGTCAAACGAAAGTCCTTTTCTCTCGAAATCAAAGACCATATAGGCATAAATTTTCGCAGCCAGAGGCGGAAGAAAAAAGGTTTTCCCGTAAAGTCTGGCAATATTGCAGAAAATCTTTTCGTCGATGGATAATTTTGTACTCAAATGAACTATTTTCCTGCAAAAATATAAAATTAGTTCGGAACGAAACGAACTAATTATACTAATTTATTCTTAAATTTTATTAAGGGTAAAGGTTCTTCGTCAAAACTGTGGATTTTAAAATTAACATTTATCTATAAATTCTCAATTCCTGTTCTTTTGTCTTGAAACAAAAGAACCAAAAGTTCAAGACTTGGAAACTCGGCTAAAATTTTAAACAATTTTCTAAA
>JASGDB010000072.1:0-4438 GCA_049841315.1 Bergeyella sp.
TCCCGCCCTCGAACAGTGGAAATTTCTTAACGAAAATTCTTTAAAATTTTTAACGCCTCCGTTTCCGATGTCATTTTAAAATAATATGGATATTTTTTTTTCCATACAAAATGGCGAAGAGCCAAAAATGTAAAATGTATTTTAAATTTTCGGAAATTTCGCAGGGTTTACTTCCGTGAACATCCCGTAAATTTTCTCAGTCATATCATCCAAAGACGGTTTGCTGAAATAATCTCCGTCCGTTCCGTAAGCAGGACGATGATTTTTCGCTGAAATCGTCATCGGGTCAGAATCTAAGTATCGGAAAGCCTTTTGTTTTTCCAGAATCTGCTGCAAAATAAACGCCGAAGTTCCGCCTTCTACATCTTCGTCAATTACTACTAATCGGTTGGTTTTCTTCACGCTTTCGGCAATTTCATTAGATAAATCAAACGGAATTAAAGACTGAATATCAATCACTTCCGCAGAAATTCCGAGTTTTTCCAGTTCGTTTGCAGCTTCGGTTACGATTCTCCAAGTTGAACCGTACGTTACCAAAGTTACATCCGAACCTTCTTTCGTAATTTCCACTTTCCCGACAGGAACGGTAAATTCTCCAAGATTATCCGGCTGCTTTTCTTTCAGACGATAGCCGTTCAGACATTCTACGATTAAAGCCGGTTCGTCACTTTTCAGCATTGTGTTATAGAAACCTGCCGCTTTTGTCAAATTTCTCGGAACGAGAATATTAATTCCTTTTGAAAGATTGATAATTCCTGCCATCGGCGAACCGGAATGCCAGATTCCTTCCAATCTGTGACCTCGCGTTCTGATGATGAGCGGTGCTTTTTGTCCGCCTTTTGTACGGTACTGAAGCGTTGCCAAATCGTCGCTCATTCCTTGCAGACAGTACAGAATATAATCCAAATACTGAATTTCCGCAATCGGACGAAGACCTCGCATTGCCATTCCGATTCCTTGTCCTAAAATGGTCGCTTCACGGATTCCGGTATCGGCAACACGCATTTCTCCGTATTTCTCTTGAAGTCCTTCCAAACCTTGATTGACGTCGCCGATATTTCCGGCATCTTCCCCGAAAACCAATGTTTGAGGATATTTTTCAAAGATTTTATCAAAATTATTACGAACCACTACTCTTCCGTCCACTTCTTCGGAACTGTCGGAAAAAACGGGTTTTATTTCCTCTACATTTACCGCTTTCCATTGCGACTGCGAATATAAATGGGAAGAATAATTGTCTTCTTCTTTTTTAAATATATCATCGTAAACCGTCTGAAGATTCAGTCTTTCAGCCGAATGATTATTTCTTGTAATCAACAAAGTCTTTCTCGCCAAATGAAAAATATCTTTTTTCCCGACTGAAACCAGTTTTCCGAAAGATTCCAAAAGGGAAGCGATTTCTCCGTTTTGATTTTTAAGATTTTCAACGGCAGGAAGCACTTTGTTTTTTAATTCAGAAATGGTGTTCTGATAATTTTCCCACGCTTTTTTCTGTCCGTCTTTCACGATTTTTTTTGATTCGGAGTCGATAGCGTCTAATTCTTCCGCTGAAGCGAGATGAATTTCAGCACCGTCGATTTCTACGGAATATCCTAAAATCCAATCTCTCAGCTTCACCAAACCGTCAAATTCCGCTTCCCATTTCAGGCGTTCTTCGGATTTGTAACGCTCGTGTGAACCGGAAGTGGAATGACCTTGCGGCTGCGTAACTTCCACAACGTGAACTACGACAGGAACGCTTTCCGTTCTTGCAAAATGCTCCGCTTTAGCATAGGCTTCTAAAAGCGCAGGATAATCCCAAGCTCTCACTTTTATAATCTCACAACCCTGATTTTCCCCTTCTTTTCTTTGAAATCCGGAAAGCATCTCGGAAATATCGGCTTTTGCTCTCTGATTATTAGTAGGAACGGAAATTCCGTAACCATCGTCCCAAATGGAAACAATCATCGGAACTTGCAAAGCACAAGCGGCGTTCAATGTTTCCCAGAAATGTCCTTCGGCGGTAGAAGCATCACCAATCGTTCCGAAAGCGACTTCGTTTCCGTTGTTTGAAAATTTTTCCGAACCGTCAAATTTCACGGACTTAAATATTTTTGAAGCCTGAGCCAGTCCTAATAAACGAGGCATCTGCCCTGCTGTCGGGGAAATATCTGCGGAAATATTTTTGATTTTGGTGAGGTCTTTCCAGCTTCCGTCTTCGTTAAGGCTTCGGGTGGCGTAATGACCATTCATCTGCCGTCCTGCGGAAGCGGGTTCACGCTCTGCATCGGTATCTGCGTAGAGTTGGGCAAAGAAACTTTCAACCGTAAGCGCACCTGCTGCCAAGGCGAAAGTCTGGTCGCGGTAATATCCTGAACGCCAGTCGCCTTCCCTGAAAACTTTCGACATCGCAATCTGAGGAAGTTCCTTCCCGTCTCCAAAAATTCCGAATTTGGCTTTTCCGGTAAGCACTTCTCTCCTTCCCAGATACGACATTTCCCTCGAAATGCGGGCTAATTTGTAATCTTCAAGTATGCTGTTTCTGAAATCTTCAAAAGAAATCGTCTGCGTTGAAATATAGGTTTCCTGCATGATGTAGTTAAGTGATTTTTACAAATATAATACTTTTTGATAAAGTGCATAACAAGCTGAATTATTGATATAAATGCAAAAAAATCTGAAACTTTATTTAAAATAAAACCAACAATTCTACTTATTGAAAATTGATTATCTTTAACATCAAATTTTTAACAACATGAAAAAAATAATTTTAACCGTTTGTCTTACGGCATCCGTATTGGTTTTCTCACAGGATTATTCCGTTCCGGCAGCGAGCCCGAGAGAAAAAATCGAACAGCAGTTTTCCATTTCCAAAATTTCTGTAGATTACGGAAAACCCGGAGTGAAAGGCAGAAAAATCTTCGGAGAGCTTGTTCCTTTCGGGAAAGTATGGAGAGCGGGTGCCAATTCTTCAACAAAAATCACTTTCGGACAGCCTGTGAACTTCGGCGGAAAAAGTGTTCCGGCAGGTACGTATGCGCTTTTTATCCTGCCAACTGAAAAGGAATGGAAAATCATCCTCAACAAAGATTCCCAGCAATGGGGAGCTTACGAATACAATGAAAAATTAGACATTGCTTCCGCAACAGTTCCCGTTCAGCAGTCCGCAAAACAGGAATGGTTCACCATCAGCCTGAATCCGGCAGATGAAAACACGACAAATTTGGTCATCAGCTGGGACACTTCAAAAGCTGAAGTTTCCATAAAAACAGACAATCCCGAAGTCGTAGGAAAAATGGTAGAAAAGCTGAAAGAAGCCAAGAAAATCCAGTGGGAAGCGAATAAAAAGTAAGTTTGCAGACATAAAATCAATAATTTCAGAGTTTGAAACTATGAAAGTATTGATTATCAGTATTTTAAAAACGGTTAGCGAATTTTAAAAATCCGTTTCGCTTCCTCCCAAAGCACATCCATTTCCGTAAGGGAAAGTTCTGAAAGTTTTATATTTTTTTCCTGCGCCAGCTGTTCCATTTTCTGAAAACGGCTGATGAATTTCGCATTGGTTTTTTCCAAAGCGGTATCGGGATTCATTCCTGCAATCCTCGCATAGTTAATCACCGAAAACAGCACATCGCCCAATTCTTCTTCCTTTTTCGTCAAATCGGTTTCGGATTTCATTTCGTTCAGCTCCTCCTCTACTTTTTTCCATGCATCGTGTTCATCGGCAAAATCAAAACCGATTCCTTTCACCTTATCCTGAATTCTGTACGCTTTCACCAAAGCAGGAAGACCTTTCGGAACGCCTGAAAGAATGGATTGGTTTCCCTCTTTCAGCTTCAGTTTTTCCCAATTTTGTTTTACTTCTTCCTCATCTTTCACCTCTGTATCTCCGTAAATGTGCGGATGTCGGAAAATCAGCTTTTCGTTCAGAGAGTTAATCACGTCCGCCATATCAAAAGCCTCTTTTTCCGAACCGATTTTCGCATAAAAAACAAGATGAAGCAAGACGTCGCCCAACTCTTTTTTTATTTCCTGCAAATCCTCATTCAGAATCGCATCGGTAAGTTCATAAGTCTCCTCAATCGTAAGGTGGCGGAGTGTCTGCAAAGTCTGCTTTTTATCCCACGGACATTTTTCACGCAGGTCGTCCATAATGTCGAGTAACTTTCCGAAGGCTTCTAATTTTTGTTCTTTAGTATTCATGGGGAAAAATTTAAGGTTCGAGATACGAGTTGCGAGTTATGAGGTGAAAATTCCCCTCCTTTGGAGGGGTGGCAAAATTTTCAAAAGAAAATTTTGACGGGGTGGTTCAAATCCAAATTATCAAACTTATTGGTTCTTCGACAAAAACTGTGGATTTTAAAATTAACATTTATCTATAAATTCTCAATTCCTGTTCTTTTGTCTTGAAACAAAAGAACCAAAAGTTCAAGACTTGGAAACTCGGCTAAAATTTTAA
>JASGDB010000073.1:0-5721 GCA_049841315.1 Bergeyella sp.
AAACAGTCAATCTTCGCTGAACGAAGTGTCTTTGCGGACGAAAAATATTTTCAATAATGTAAAAAAAACTTTGCGACCATTGCGTTTAAAATAAAACAATTGATTTTTAGCCATTTACATTAAGTATATATATGTTTTTAATGCGTTTGACCTGAGCATTGTTGAGTGCTCCGCACTCTTGCGGAAGAAAAATCCGGTACAGCCTGTCCCAAATATTGTGAGAGTGCCAAACCATGCTTAGCCTCATCCCGCTAAAGCAGATTGTGGATATAGAAAAAATACGGAGTGCTGAACTTTAATCAAATCCGTTGGGATGTTGTTTTTTAATTTCATCCACCGTTCCGAGAACTTTGTTTTTCAGGGAATCCTGATATTTCTGTAATTTCTCTGAAACCGCTGCATCAGAAGCTCCGATGATTTTTGCGGCTAAAATTCCTGCATTGGCAGCGCCGTTCAGGGCAACTGTCGCCACCGGAATTCCCGACGGCATCTGCAAAATTGATAAGACCGAATCCCACCCATCAATAGAATTGGAAGACAGAATCGGAACACCGATGACGGGAAGCGTTGTACAGCTCGCCACCATGCCCGGAAGATGCGCCGCTCCGCCTGCTCCGGCGATGATGACTTTCAGTCCCCGTTCTTTGGCGGTTTGTGCGTATTCAAACATGCGTTCCGGCGTGCGGTGTGCGGAAACGACCGTAAGTTCGTAAGGGATTTCGAGAAATTTTAGAAATTCGGCTGCTTGTTCCATAATTGGCAGGTCACTTTGGCTGCCCATAATAATTCCGACCATTTTTACATTTTTATCAGAGTATAAAGATAGAAAATTTTTAAAAGCCTCATAAAAATGAAAAAGAATCCGGTCTTAACTCCGAAAATAGGGAAGATGAAAACCGGAAGCTCAAACAGCATCAAATTCTTAAACAAATTCAAACTAATTATTGAGCTCTTGCGAACGTTTTTCAGCTGCAAGAATTGCGCTTTGCAGGATGTTTTCAAGATTGTTTTCCCTGAATAATTGTAAAGCAGCTTCGGTAGTTCCCCCTTTGGAAGCGACATCTTTTATCAGTTCCTCCAATGATTTTTCAGAGTTATTAATGAGATGATAAGCTCCGAGCATGGTTTGTTTTACGAATAATTTGGACAGATTTTCTTCGAGCCCCATGTCTGTACCTGCTTTTATCATAGCATTTACGATATAATAAAAATAGGCAGGGCCGCTTCCTGAAAGTGCGGTAACTGCATTAAGCAAATCTTCGTTTTCAAGATAAACAGACCTTCCTGTCGAGTTCATTAGTCTTTCAACATTCATGAGCTGATTGACAGATACTCCGCTGGCTGCCGTATACCCTGTAATCCCCATGCCGATAAGGGTAGGAGTGTTCGGCATCGCACGAACCACAAGATGATGATTCAACGCTTTTTGAATTTTTTCAATGGAAATTCCTGCCATGATAGAAAGTACCATTGTGTTTTCAGGAATACTGAAAGGCAGATGTTCTGCCAGAAAACCGAAATCCTGCGGTTTTACGGAAAGGATAACCAAATCTGCATCAAGAGTATGGATTTCCTCAAAAAAAGAAACCTGAGAATAGGGAAACTCTGCCAGAATTTCGTTTTTTCTCTTCTTATTTCTGGTGATAAGGTGAAGGTGTTCCGGCTTGATGAGTTCAAATTTTAAAAAAGATTTGGAAAAGGAAATTCCCATTTTTCCGGCTCCGAGAACGGCAATTTTCATAGTGATTTTTGTGTTGTTAGATTTTCCTGCATCAAATAATATTCACTTCTCTTTCCAACTCAATACCATATTTCTCTTTCACGGAATTGATAATCATAGCCGAAAAATCAAAAATTTCCTTTCCTGAAGCCTTTCCTGTTTTGTTGATAATCACCAATGCCTGCAAATGATGTGTCGCCGCGTTTCCGATTTGTTTCCCTTTCCAACCGCATTGTTCGATGAGCCAGCCTGCCGGAACTTTCACAAAATCTCCGTTCGGATACCCAGGAATATCGGGGAATTTCTGTTTTAAATTTTCATATTGGGAGAGCGGAATTGTCGGATTTTTAAAGAAACTTCCTGCGTTTCCGGTTTCTTTCGGGTCGGGAAGTTTGCTCTGCCGGATATGAATCACCGCTTTGGATACATCCTGAATAGTCGGATTTTCAACGCCCATTTTTTCCAGTTCGGATTGGATTGCGCCGTATTCCACATTGATTCTGTGGTTTTTTGAAGTAAGGCGGAACGTAACTTCCAGAATAACATATTTCCCTTTATTTTGCTTGAAAAAAGAATCGCGGTAACCAAACTGGCAGGCTTCCAGTCCGAAAGTTTCAATCTCAAAAGTTCCAAGATTCATGACTTTGCAACTTTCAAAAACATCTTTGATTTCCGTTCCGTAAGCTCCGATATTCTGCATCGGCGAAGTTCCCACATTTCCCGGAATCAGCGAAAGGTTTTCGAGTCCGCCGTAGTTTTTTTCCAGACAGTATATCACAAACTGGTGCCAGTTTTCCGATGCTTTTGCAGTAACGAGAACGGTGTTCTCATCTGCGGTTTCTTCGAAAATGCCTTTAAAATTGAGCTTTACCGCCAGACCTTCGTAATCTTTGGTGAGCAGAATATTGCTTCCGCCACCTAAAAATAAAATGGGTGAGTGGGAGAACGGGTGAGTGGGAGATTTTGAAAGTTTGACGGCTTCAATCAATTCTTCTACGGAAGAAATTTTCGCAAAATATTTCGCGGAAACATCAACTCCGAAAGTATTGTAAGGCTGTAAGGAAACGTTTTCCTGAATTTTTTCCATGAGCATTTTTACAGATTAAACTCCAGTTTGTATTTCTGAAGCGCATCATTCAGAAGTTCCACGCTTCTCCGTAAATCTTCTTCTTTCAGAACGTAAGCGATTCTCACTTGTTTTTTTCCGAGTTCGGGATTGCTGTAAAAACCGCTCATCGGGGCAACCATTACGGTTTCGTTTTGATATGAATATTTTTCCAGAAGCCATTGCGCAAATTTATCGGAATCATCCACCGGAAGTTCGACAGCACAGTAAAATGCACCTTTCGGTTTCGGACAGATAACACCCGGAATGTCGTTCAGTAAATCAACGAGGAGATTTCTGCGTTTTGTATATTCTTCACGAACGGAGCGGATATAAGCACCGTCGTCCACATGCGCGGCAGTTGCGGCAATCTGTCCGAGGAGAACAGGGCTCAGCCTTGCCTGGGCGAAAAGAATGGCAGCGCTGCGGATTTTTTCGGAACGGGTAATAAGACAGCCGATTCTTGCACCGCACATGGAATATCTTTTCGATTCGGAATCGATGATAATCACATTTTCGGATGCTTCAGTAAATTCCAGCATGGAAACCTGCTGTTTTCCGTCGTACACATATTCGCGGTATACTTCGTCGGAAATAATAACAATATCGTGTTTCAGAGCGATTTCTGCGAGTTTTTTCAGTTCCTCCCGGGTGTAGAGATATCCGGTCGGATTTCCGGGATTGCAGATGATAATGGCTCTTGTTTTGTCCGTGATTTTCTTTTCAAATTCTTCAATCGGAGGAAGTGCGAAACCTGTTTCTATTGTGGACGGAACGGCTACTACATTGATATTGAATGTTCCTGCAAAACCATTATAATTGGCATAATACGGTTCAGGAATGATGATTTCATCACCATCGTCGCACAAGGTGGAAATAGCGAAATTCAACGCTTCGGAACCGCCATTGGTTACGATAAAATGTTTTTCGGAAAGGTCGGTAAAACCTAATGTATAATAGTAATCTTTAAGAGCGGTTCTGTATTCGATATTCCCTTCGGAAAGGGCATAATCCAGAACTTTTAAATCAATATTTCGGATAGCGTTCAAAGCGGTTTCAGGTGTTTCAATATCGGGCTGTCCGATGTTGAGGTGGTATACTTTGATTCCTTTTTGTTTTGCCTGAATGGCGTAAGGAACGAGTTTTCGAACCGGTGAAGCGGGCATTTTCTGTGCTCTTTGTGAAATGTTTGGCATAATCGGGTTTCTGTTTTTAGTAAAAATACAAAATTACGGATTTGTTTGTAAAGTATGGGAAAGAAAGATGATTTAAACAGGCTAAACGCATTAAAATTTGAGCTGGGATGCAGTGATATATTGGTACTTTTCGTCTTAATCGTGAAAGATTACCAACATTGCGCAAATTGGCTACGCAGAATCTTCGATTTCGTTGCTTTTTCTGATTCAAAATTTTAGGGTAAGGAATTTTAATGCGTTTGACCTGATGATTTAAACCAGGGCAAACATTTTTTTTGGCAAATTGTTTTTGAGGTATTTTTGTGTCTTTGTAATCATTAGACCCATAAAGCAATGACAACAATCACTCTAAAAATATACGAACGCACCAAAAAAGGTAAGTCATTTTTGGAATTTACAAGAACGTTTTTTCAGGAAGGAAAAGAGATTACTTTGGTTGAAGAAGAGGAAAAAAGCCCCTATAATCTGGAATTTGTAAAAATGGTTTTGGAATCCAGAAAAGATATTGAAAAAGGTAACTTTACAGTAATTAAAGATGTAAATAGTCGCTCATTAAAGTTCGCAGAGATCTTGCCAATTATGACAAATTACGGACAATCGTTAAAGGTTAAGGTTGATTGTTCGGCACGCTGTGCCGGTCTGCCTCACACGTAAACGTATGAGGTTAAGCATAGTTCGGCACTCCGTGCCGGGTAAAAATCGTATGATTTTGATAATCAATAAATTTGGTTATTTTTGTAAGAGAGTGCGGAGCACTCAACGATGCTTAACCCAAGCGTTGGGAGACAGAGTGCAGAACAAATCAACAAAATATGAGTTACACCAAACTTTTGTATCATATTATATTTCGGACAAAATACAGTCATCCGACAATTCCGAATGAAAGTTCCGATAAACTATACCGGTATATATGGGGTTTTGTGAAAAATCACAAATCGGTTTTGTATCGAGTGAACGGAATGCCCGACCATATCCATATTTTTGTTCAACTGCACCCAACGATTGCGGTTTCCGATTTTGTAAAGAAACTGAAAAATGCCACCCACAAATGGCTCGATGACAATAAAAAAGATTTTCCTGATTTTCAGGCGTGGGCTGTGAAATATTGTGCATTGACTTATTCTGACAGAGATAAAGATATGATTGTTAACTACATCAAAAACCAGCGTGAACATCACAAAACAGAATCAGTAATAGATGAAATAAGACGTTTGTTGTCCGAACACCATATTAAAATTGACGAAAAGTATTTTAATGAAGATTAGTATTGTTGGGCTCTCTTTTCCTCATACATAAACTTGTGAGGTTAATCATTGTTCGGCACTCCGTGCCGTTTTTCCTCTTAGGTATTTCTTGCTGCCCACACGTAAACGTGTGGGGTTAAGCATCGTTTGGCACTCCGTGCCACTCTCAAAACTTCACATTTTAAAAATCGAAAAACCAACCGCATTTTGTGAAAAAGTGCGGAGCACTTAATTATGCTTAACCCAATGCCGTGCATTGGGGCAAGGATAAGCACCACAAAAATCTGTGCGGAGCACAGAACAAATTAACCATTTATTTCTTTATTTTCTAAGAGCCTGTGATAAGTTTGCAAAGTAAATATTCAATATACTAAAAGTTAAAAAAAATCATTTAGAAGAATACATTGGAAAAAGCAACAGGAAAAAGACAGAGAGACTGCAGATATACAAATATCG
>JASGDB010000074.1:0-22078 GCA_049841315.1 Bergeyella sp.
GATTTTTTCCCAACATAATTTGCAAGGTTTTAAGGCTCTAAGATGCGAAATCTTGCAATATAAAACAAGTGTTTTTTAACTTATTTTATTGATTGTTAATTAATTGTGTTATTTTAATGAGCGACTATATAAGGAAGCTAAGGCAGTGAATAAATTCACGGTGAAGTGTCCACTCAATAAATCCGACTCATGCGAAACATCTTTGCTCTTTAAAATTTGAATCAAGCAAATGAAATCTTTGCGTTTTTTAGTTTAACACAAAAGATTATTTCTTCTGAATTTCCACGAAAACATCAGGAACATTTGTCGTAATCATATCGATTCCCGCTTCGGAAAGTTTTTTGAAAACCTCAGGGTCGTTTACCGTCCAAGCGTTGGTGGTAAGTCTCAATGCTTTTGCCTGAGAAATCCATTCGGGATTTTTCTGAAAAACGCTGTAATGATAATCCAATCCGTCCAATCCCTCTGCTTTTACCTGCTCTGGAGAGAGATTTCCCTCGAGATACTGAACGTGTGCTTTCGGGTTCAGGCGTTTGATTTCCTTGCAGATATTCAGGCTAAACGAGATATAATCGCACTGATTTTCAAGGTTCATTTTCTTAATCATTTTCAGTGTTTTGGCGACGACTTCGTTTTCTAATTCTTTGGTTTTTGCAGGTTTCAGTTCGACAATCAACCTTACGGAAGCCTCTTTTTTCCCTTGTTTCAGATATTGTTTTAAAGTCGGAAGTGTTTCGCCGTTAGACAATTTCACTTTTTTCAAATCGCAGTAGCGGGTTTGCGGAATATTTATTTTTGCGTGGTGTTCATCATGGTTTACAACTAATTTTCCGTCTTTGGTCATGTGAACATCGAATTCGCTTCCGTAGAGTTTTAATTTTTGGGCGTTTTCAAGGGATTTAATGGAATTTTCCGTCGTTTCGAGATTGGTCTTCCAGAATCCTCTGTGAGCGATAATTTTGGTTTGGGCATTCATCAGAATCATAAAAAATACAGCAGTAAGGGAAAAAAGAGACTTCATATTTTATTTTATTGTTTAAACGGAAATGGCGCAGAAAATGATACATCGATAAACTTTTTTTTGTTGATGTGAATACGGAAACGTGAAAGAAAGACTGAAAATTTTAAGAAGTTCTTGGGGAAATATTTTGAAAAATAATTGTAAATTTGCGACATTAAAATATTAAAAACTTCCGTGTGCAAGTCTTTGGATTTGAATAGTAAAACTTTTTTACATCAAAAAAGGTTTTGGTATTTAAAAAATCACTATATTTGCAAACCGAAATTTTAGAATAATAACAAATAAATAATTTTAAATCATGGCAAAGGAAACGTTTAATCGTAACAAACCACACTTGAACATTGGTACTATTGGTCACGTTGACCATGGTAAAACTACTCTTACTGCTGCAATCAGTAGTGTATTGGCAAACAAAGGTCTTGCTGAAAAGAAAGACTTCTCTGCAATCGACTCTGCACCAGAAGAAAAAGAAAGAGGTATTACAATTAATACTGCACACATCGAATATGAAACTGAAAACAGACACTACGCTCACGTAGACTGTCCTGGTCACGCCGACTATGTGAAAAACATGGTAACTGGTGCTGCTCAGATGGACGGAGCGATTCTTGTTTGTGCTGCAACAGACGGGCCAATGCCTCAGACAAGAGAGCACATCCTTCTTTGCCGCCAGGTAAACGTACCAAGAATTGTTGTTTTCATGAACAAAGTAGACATGGTGGACGACCCTGAATTGTTAGAGCTTGTTGAAATGGAATTGAGAGACTTGTTGTCAACTTATGATTACAGTGAAGATTCTCCTGTAATTTCAGGTTCAGCTCTTGGTGCTCTTAACGGAGAAGACAAATGGGTTAAAACTGTTGAAGAATTGATGGATGCAGTTGATACTTGGATTGAGCAGCCGCAGAGAGACCAGGATAAGCCATTCTTGATGCCGATTGAAGACGTATTCTCTATTACCGGTAGAGGTACCGTAGCAACTGGTAGAATCGAGGCTGGTGTAATCAACTCCGGAGACCCTGTAGACATCGTAGGTATGGGTGATGAAAAATTAACATCAACTGTAACCGGGGTAGAGATGTTCAGAAAAATCCTTGACAGAGGTGAAGCTGGTGATAACGTAGGTCTGTTGTTGAGAGGTATTGAAAAAACCGACATCAAGAGAGGTATGGTAATCGCTAAATCAGGTTCTGTAACTCCACACAAAAAATTCAAAGCAGAGGTGTATATCCTTTCTAAAGAAGAAGGTGGACGTCACACTCCATTCCACAACAAATACCGTCCTCAGTTCTACGTAAGAACTACAGACGTAACAGGAGAAATCTTCTTACCAGACGGTGTAGAAATGGTAATGCCTGGTGATAACTTGACAATTACAGTAGAATTGTTGCAACCAATCGCTCTAAACGTAGGTCTTAGATTTGCAATCAGAGAAGGTGGTAGAACAGTAGGTGCTGGTCAGGTAACTGAAATCTTAGATTAATTTCTAAATCAATAATTAAAGTTCCGTAAGGAAACTTACGGAACTTTTTAATCTACGGGCATCGTCCAATGGTAGGATACCGGTCTCCAAAACCGTTGATCAGGGTTCGAATCCTTGTGCCCGTGCAAAAATTAATTATGAGCTTAGTAGATTTTTTAAAAGGTTCTTACGACGAATTCAAAAATAAAGTAGAATGGCCGAAATGGTCGGATTTACAGCAGTCTACAGTAGTAGTTGCTGTTTCTACCGTGATTCTTGCTTTATTCACATTCGGTGTGGATTCCTTATTCAGCAAAGCAATCAATAATGCGCTGTCCGTATTAATTAACCTTTTCAATTAAAAGATTTTCCATGAACGAGTTGAAGTGGTATGTGCTGAAATCCATCAGTGGCCAGGAAAATAAAGTGAAGAACTACATTGAGAATGAAATGAAACGTTTAGGCTTCGAGTCTTACGTTACACAAGTAGTGATTCCTATGGAGAAGGTCATTCAGCTGAAAAACGGAAAGAAAACATTAAAAGAAAAACCTTTCTATCCGGGATATCTGATGGTGGAAGCCAATCTTGCGGGAGAAATTCCCCACATCATTAAAAATATTCCGGGAGTAATTTCTTTTTTGAGTCTTACAAAAGGAGGCGACCCTGTGCCGATGAGAAAATCTGAAGTAGACAGAATGCTCGGAAAAGCAGATGAACTTTCAGAATTTGCTCAGGACATTTCTATTCCGTTTACCGTAGGGGAAAATGTGAAAGTCATCGACGGACCTTTCAACGGCTTCAACGGTACAATAGAAAAAATCCTTGAAGATAAAAAGAAAATCGAGGTTTCCGTACTTATTTTCGGAAGAAAAACACCAATGGAGCTCAGCTACATGCAAGTAGAAAAAGTTGGTTAAAAAATTTTAGAAAAATATTTATAGAATAAGCTATCCGGTATGCGGGTAGTTTTTTTTGTAATTATAAAATGATTTTTTTGGTTCATTTTCCTTATTTTATTTTCCTTAAATTCTTAATTTATATTTCATATATTCCTTTATTAAAAGCACTTTACGAGCTTTATATTCTTCCTTTTTTAATTTTTTTTAAATATTTTTTGCCGTATCACAAAAAATTTTATATTTGTAAAGCAATCTGGTTAACCAATTTGGAAAACCAATTTACACTTATAAAAATAAAACTTTTGTTCATTTAAAATAACAGTCACCATTAATGAATTATGAATAAAAAAATTATAATATTTTTTGCAACAGTTCTGTTTTTTGCAGTTCCTGAAATAAATGCTCAGGTAACACTTCCGTATTACGAAGGGTTTAATTATACGGTTGGAGAAAAGCTGATTCCAAGCTCAACATCTTATGCAAATATCGATTTTTCCCATTGGAAAGTTACGCTGCCTGTAGATATGAATGGTGATGGAAGCCCAGATGAATACCCGCCATCTCAATTAATAAATGGAGGATATCGGACTTTATCACCTGTGATACCATATATGTATGACGATACCAGCGATGCATCCATCATTTTTTATGCTTTTCCGAATACATCCACCACCAACAGTGATTATTCGCGGACAGAACTAAGAGAGTTAATTAACCCGAGTAATTCTAAGGTAAACTGGACTTTACAAACCGGAGGAGTGATGAAAGGAAAACTGAAAGTAGACTCTGTTTCAAAAATATCCGGCAGTTCGGATTATCATGATGTGATTGTAATGCAGATTCACGGCATTATTTCCCAGCAGGATATGGCGACTTACGGGTTTTCCTCGAACAACGGGCCACCCTTGCTGAAGATGTACTGGAAAGACGGTTATCTGTGGGCGCACAAAAAATCCCTCGTGAACGAAAATACGGAAGGCACAGCTCTGTTCGATGTTTCCTCAAATACTTGGACAGATGTGAAATATAATTTCGGATATGTAGGTTTTGCTCCTTTTGAGTTCAAAATAACGGCTTCAGCAGGAAAACTTGAATTGCAGCTGAATAACGATACACCGTATGTTTTTCAGGATGTAAGTTTACAGAAATGGCCTTTTGAAAATTATTTTAAAGCCGGGAATTACCTCATAACTACGGATTCCGATGCTTTTGCTTATATCAAATATTATCAGTTGAATGTAACTCATTAATTATTAATCAAAACAATATCATTATGAAATCAAAATCGATTTTAGCAGCAGCATTACTTTTCACAATTTGTGAAATGAATGCTCAGGTATCGCTTCCGTCTTATGAAGGATTCGATTATACGACAGGCAGCAAAGTGATTACCACAGGTTCCAGTTCCGGCTTAGGTTCTTGGATGCTTCCGTTCTCAACCACAGGTTCCAGTGCAGACCCTTATGTTATTGCCTCTCCGTCCTGGAGTCTTCCGGCAAATCTCCCCGCAGCAACAGGCAATGCAATAGAGTTTGTCGGTGGCGGAGACGACCCTTTGATTCCCATTCCCGACCAAGGAACAACGGGAACCCTTTATTCTTCTTTTGTATTCAGAATTACGGAACAGTCTGCGGTTACACTAAACAATACGGGATATTTTTATTCTTTCGCAAAAACAGCGAGCAGTGGAACTTCTCTGAATTACACCTCTTGTGTCTATTACAAAAAAATTTCCGACACGACTTTTAATTTGGGAATTTCTGAAAACAACAATACGACAAACGCCGTTTGGGCTACCGATACTTTTACGACCGGGCAGGACATATTTGTGGTCATCGCTTATGACATAGACAATGCCGTTTCAAAAATGTGGATTAACCCGGTCATAAACGGAACTGAGCCGACCGCTCCTTACGCCACCGATGAAACCACAACTTCCACAAGAAATAATCTGGACAAAGTGAGACTTAGTCTGGAAGCCAATGCGCAGACACCGACCATTAATTTGGACGAAATCAGAATCGGAAACACTTGGGCAAGTGTTACAACCGGATATGGCTCGTTGGGCGTTTTGCAGAGTAATTTTTCTGATGACATCAGCATTTCCCCGAATCCTGCTAAAGATTTTATAAGCGTAAATTCCGGAAATCTCAAAATTTCTTCCGTTCAGATTTTCACAACATCGGGAGAAATCGTAACTTCCCGAAATGGTTTGTCCGGCGGAAAAATCGATGTATCCGCTTTGCCGAAAGGCGTTTACATTATGAAAATAAATGCAGACGGAAAATCCGTTTCCAAGAAATTTATTAAAGATTAATTTTTTTCATTTTTACATAAAGTTTTTTTCACAAACCTCATAGGTTTCTTACAACCTATGGGGTTTTTAAAATCAAAGACTATTTTTATACAATTTCTGTCGTTTATGATAAAACAAATTTCCATATTATTCTGTTTTTTCACAGTTTTCGGATTCGGGCAAAACGCTCCGAAGAGAATCGTAAAGGTAAACGATATTAATGCCTTGAATCTCGCCGTAAAAAACGGAAAACCCGGTGATGAAATCGTAATGAAAAACGGTATTTGGAACAATGTCGAAATCGTATTTTCGGGAAACGGAACTGAGGAAAATCCAATTATTTTAAGAGCAGAAGAAGCCGGAAAAGTAACGATTGAAGGACAATCAAACCTGCAATTAGGAGGAAAATATCTGGTTGTGAAAGATTTGTATTTCAAAAACGGCTATTCGCTGTCCAAGAATCTGATACAATTCAAAACTGATAAAACAGTCGCCAATCATTGCAAAATCACGAACTGCGTTATCGAAGAATTTACAAAACCCGACCGAAGCGATGCCGACCATTGGATAGAATTCTGGGGAAGAAACAACGAACTCAGCAACTGCTACATCAGCGGAAAATCCAATTCCGGGCCTACGATTATGGTTCGGCTGGACGGCAATGAGAATATTAATAATTATCATAAAATCACTGGAAATTATTTCGGAGAAAGACCACGAAAAGGCGGCCCTCACGGCGAAACCATACAAATCGGCGACAGCGAAACATCGATGACGCCGTCTCACACGATTGTCAAAAACAACCTTTTTGAACATTGCAACGGCGAAGTGGAAATTATTTCCAGCAAATCCAACGACAACGAGTTTACCGGCAACGTCTTTTTTGAAAGCGAAGGTTCGCTCGTTCTCCGTCACGGAAATTATGCGAAAATTGACGGCAACGTGTTCATCGGCAATGATAATTCGGAATTTATAGGAGGAATTCGGGTCATCAATACAGGACATTGGATTACCAATAATTATTTTTACAAACTGAAAGGCAAAATGTTCCGAAGCCCGATTTGCGTGATGAACGGTATTCCGAAAGCGGCACAAAACCGCTACAATCAGGTTACAGACGTGGTTTTGGCATTCAATACTTTTGTGGATTGCCAGTCGCCTTTGCAGTTTGGCGTTGGTTCAAACATCAGCCAGAGCAAAGTTTTGCCGAAATCCGAAATCCGCTCAGCAAGACCAAAACGCACAGTTGTAGCAAACAATATGATTTACAATCATTTGCAAAATCAAAATCCGATAATTGCCCACGATTCTTTGGACGGAATCAGTTTTCAAAATAATATTTTTAACAGCAAATTAAAAGACGGAATTGCTGAGAAAGGAATGGAATATAGAAATTTTGAAATGAAGCAACTTTCTGATAATCTGTTTGTTCCAATGAAAAACTTTGAAGATGTTTATCACGGATTTGATTTTGAAACCATTACAAAAGACTTCTTCGGGAAAGACAGAACAGCGCAAAATACGGTCGGTTCTATGATTGTTCCTGTGGATAATCAATCTTTAATCAATAAAAAAAATTACGGAACCAACTGGTTCAATCCCGAAAAACCAACCTATAAACCGAAAATTTTGCTGGTTTCCAATGTGAAAGAATTTAAAAACCAACTTTTGAAAGCCCATTCCGGCGACATTATTTCCCTGAAAAAAGGAATTTATGACATCAAGGAAACTCTGGCAATCAACAAAGATATTACCATTATTTCTTCCAACGAAAACGAAAAAGCGGAACTCCGTTTTGCCTCTCCGAATACAGCATTTGAAATTTCTCCGAAAACAAATCTGCGTATCAGCAACGTAATTCTGAAAGGAAACGGAAAGCAAAATACTTTCACGACTTTGCAGAAAAATATGTCCAAAGCCTACAATCTTTTTCTGAAAAATGTGGAAATCAGTAATTTTGATTCCGTTCTGGAAGTTTCAAAATCGTCTTTTGCAGACACGATTTCTGTGGCTAATTCGGTTATAGAAAATTGCAATCGCGGATTTGTTCTGAATAAAGAAACCGATGATTTGGGCGAATACAACGCCGAATTTGTCATCATCAAAAACACAAAATTTAATCATATAAAAGAATCGCTACTCGATTATTACAGAGGCGGTTACGACGAATCTACGATTGGCGGAAATTTGGTTTTCCAAAATAATACGGTAACGGAATCGGGACAATCGGTTTCCGACAAAATCCTCATCAAAAACAGAGGAATTGTGAATGTGGAATTTTTCCGAAATGCGTTTAAAAACAATCCCGTGAATATTATTGCAGTTCTTTGGGGCGAAAAAGACCAAAAACCGGTGGAAAATGTCGTGGAAAATTCGGGGGAAATCAAGGTTGTCCAAAATCTGGAACTGAAACTGATGTATTAAGTTATAATTGATAGGCGATAAATGATAATTGATCACGAACTTTGCTGAAATCTTTGACAAAATTTAAAATACAGAACAATGATTAATATATCTGAAAAAGATAGAACTCCGATGGAGTTCAAAATCAAATCGTCAATCTATTTCTACACAGATAATGCTCCGCTGGAGCAATGAAATTTTGAAATGTTTGTGCGATTTGTTCCGTAGGAACAATATCTGCGTAGAAAAAATAATTAAGCGAATGACGGAACTCCGTAGGAGTTCTATCTCAAAAATAATCGGATTCAGATGAATAGAATAAAAAAATGAACATTCAAACAAAATATTTTTCCGTTCTTATTCTTGTGCTGATTTTTTTCAGTGCGAAATCTTTGGCTCAAAACAACGATTCAAAACAGCATCCGAAACTCATTCTTACTTCCGAAGGCGTTTCGGAAATAAAATCCAAATTGGGAACCATTCCGCTTTTCGACAACGCTTTGCAGGAAGCCAAAACCGAAGTGGATGCGGAAATCGCATCGGGAATAGATGTGCCGGTTCCCAAAGATTATTCCGGCGGATATACGCACGAACGCCACAAAAGGAATTTTCTGGTGATGCAGAAAGCGGGCGTTCTTTTTCAGATTTTAGGCGATGAAAAATATGCCGTTTATGTGAAAAATATGCTTTTGCAATATGCGGAATTATATCCGAAACTGTCTGTTCATCCGCAAACGCGCTCTTATGCGAGAGGCAAGATTTTCTGGCAGTGTCTGAACGATGCGAACTGGCTCGTTTATGCAAGTCAGGCTTACGATTGCATTTATAATTTCCTTTCGGAAAACGAAAGGCAGAATTTAGAAAAAAATCTGTTCCGTCCGTTTGCCGATTTTATTTCGATAGAAAATCCGCAGTATTTTAACCGGGTTCACAATCACAGCACTTGGGGCGTTTCCGCAGTCGGAATGATTGCTTTGGTAATGGACGACAGGGAACTTCTCGAAAGAGCCTTGTATGGAATCAAAAATGCAAAAATTCCCGAAGGAATGAAAGATAACGACGGCGGATTAATCATCAAACCGGGACAAAAAGCCGGGTTTTTTGCCAATATTGACGAGCCGTTTTCGCCGGACGGATATTATACGGAAGGACCTTACTATCAGCGTTATGCGATGTATCCGTTTCTGATTTTTGCCGAAGCCCTGCAAAACACAAAACCCGAATACAAAATTTTTGAATATAAAAACGGTGTTCTCTTGAAAGCCGTTGATGCTTTGCTGAATCTGTCGGATAAGGACGGGAAATTTTTTCCTCTTAACGATGCCCAAAAAGGAATGTCTTATTATTCGAGAGAATTGCTGACTTCTGTGGATATTGCGTATCATTTCGGAAATCAAAATCCGGGTTTACTTGATGTTGCACAGAAACAAGGCAGCGTAACGCTCGACGATTGCGGACTTTCCGTTGCATTAGGCGCAAAAAATGGAAAAGCAAAACCGTATTCTAAAAAATCTGTGGAACTCAGAGACGGACAAAACGGCGATGAAGGTGGAGTCGGGATTCTGAGGAAAAATAATCTGGAATTGGTTTTCAAATATACTTCGCAGGGTCTTAGCCACGGACATTACGACAAATTGTCTTTTTCGTTTTACAACAACGGAAAAGAAGTTTTGCAGGATTACGGTTTGGCACGTTTTGTAAACATCGAGCAAAAAGGGGGTGGAAATTATCTGAAAGAAAATTCGACTTGGGCAAAGCAAACGATTGCTCATAATACTTTGGTGCAGAATGAAACGTCTCATTTCGGCGGAAATTACGAAACAGGCAGTAAATTTCATTCGGATAGATATTTATTTGATGCCGAAAACGAAAATCTTCAAGTAACGAGTGCGATTGAAAAAAATGCTTATCCCGGAACGGAAATCCATAGAACTTTGGCTTTAATAAGCGATTCGGAATTTGAAAATCCTATTGTTTTGGATATTGTAAAAGTCAGTTCCAATACACCAAATCAATACGATTTGCCGTTTTATTATTTGGGGCAATTTCTGAAAGCCAATTTCAAATACGAAACGCCGAAAACGCTTTCACAACTCGGAAATGCGAATGGTTTTCAGCATCTTTACAAAGAAGGTTATTGGGTTTCTGACGGCACAAATGCAAGTTTCGACTGGCTTTCGGACAATACGTTTTATACTTTAACGACGTCAACTTCTAAAAACGACGAACTGATTCTCGCCAGAATCGGAGCGAATGACCCGGATTTCAACCTTCGCCGGGAATCTGCTTTTATCATTAGGAAAAAAGACCAAAAAGACGCTCTTTTTGTTTCGGTTTTGGAAACGCACGGCTCATACAGTCCGGTTTCGGAATTGACGAAAAATCCGTTTGGGAATTTGAAAAATCTGGAAATCGCTTATCAGGATTCGGATTATACGGCAGTAAAATGGACAACGAAAAATGACCACTCAAAACTGTTTTTGATGTGTCAAAGTGATTCATCAAAAACGAAAAAACATACAGTAACAATAGGTGGCAAAAAGTTCTCTTGGAAAGGTGCTTTTTCCTTACAATCAATTAATTAGAAAAAATAAAAAATATGAAAACATTCGGAAGCAGCAAGGATTTTGTGCTTGACAGCGACCTCGATTGGGAAATCGTAAACGAGGGTATGAAAAGAAAAATAATGACGTATGACGACAGTATAATGCTGGTAAAAGTGCAGTTCGACCAGGGCGCAATCGGATACAGACACGAGCATTATCATTCTCAGGTAACTTATGTGGTAAGCGGAGAATTTGAGTTCAGCATCGGCGATGAGACGAGAATCGTGAAAGGCGGAGATGCCGTTTATATGGCGCCGCATATTCCGCACGGAGCGGTTTGCAAAAAAGCCGGAATTTTGATAGACGTTTTCAGTCCTATCCGAGAGGATTTTATGGAAAAGTAGTCTGTAAAACAGCGCCTTACAGATTCAAAATATAATGGGTATTCCTGCCGTTTTCCTGATTTTTTGAGCCGATTAAAATCTCTAATCGGCGCAAATATACAAAAATATTGAGCCGATTATTTATGATAATTGGCTCATTTTTCTAATGGAGAATCGAAGTTTTAGTTTTATCAAGCAAAGCCGTTTTTGTAGGATAAAGATTGCATAATTTTTCAGAAGCCCGTATTTTGATGTTCAGCATATCATATTTCGGTAATTTTTCAATGTAAATTCTTGGTTTTTTATTCAAAAAATATGAATTTTATTTGTTTTAATTTATTGATAATCAGTAAATTGTTATTTTTATTGAAAAAATGTTGCACGGTTCGTTTTTTTATTTATATTTGGAAAACCAATCTGGTAAACCAATTTGTTTTTGAATTTTTCTGAAAAAAATTATGTAAATATTAAGAAGAAAAATGAAATGAATTTGGTTTTTCCGGATAAAGATTTTTTTCAAATAAATACCCAAATAATTTATGAAAATAATGATTAAACTGGCATTTGCCGTATCCTTATTCTTAAATGCAATGTTGTTTGCACAAGATTCCTGGCTTTTGAAAGGGAAGGTTTCCGGTGCGGATTCTCAGCCTGTTTCGGGAGTGAGCGTTTCCGTGCAGAACACTTCCAAAAAAACAATGACGAATTCCGAGGGAAATTATCAAATCCAAGTGAAAAAAGGCGATGTCCTGAATTTTTCTTCATCGGTTTATAAAACCAAAATTGTGATTGTATCCAATCAGAAAGCGTTGGATATTTCTTTGGAAGAACAGGTAAAAACGATAGACGAAGTAGTTGTGGTGGGATATGGAACGCAGAAGAAAAGCCACCTGACGGGTTCTATTTCCAAAGTAACGAACGAAAATCTTGACCAGATTGCCGTTTCCAGAGTGGACGATGCTTTGGTAGGTAAGGTTTCCGGCGTTAATATTCAGGCAACGGAAGGCAATGCCGGTTCTGCGCCGACTATCAGAATCAGAGGAACGGGTTCTCTGGCAGGAAGTTCATCTCCGCTTATTGTGGTGGATGGTCTTGCGGTGGACGAAGATTTTCTCGGTTCGCTGGATATGAATGATGTGGAATCTTTTGAAGTGCTGAAAGATGCCGCTTCATCGGCTATTTATGGTTCGAGAGGGGCGAACGGTGTCATTATGATTACCACGAAAAAAGGAAAAAAAGGAAACACAAAATTCTCATACAACACTTATACCGGTTATAAGGAAGCGCGTAAAAGCAAGGCTTATTACATTACCGTGAAAGACGCTTTGGCTAAGGAACTGGCAGAAACAGGAACACTTTCTGACCGCTCCCGGTATATCCAACTTCTCGGGATGGACAACAACTGGCAGAATATTATTTTCAACGGAGGAACCATTACGGACCACGCTTTCAGTGCGAGAGGCGGAAACGACCGGACAAAATTCAGTGCTTCATTGGGATACAATCACGATGAAGGCGTGTTGATAATTGACGATTACAAAAAATACAGCGCAAGACTGAACCTCGAAACAAAATTGAACGACAAACTCACATTCGGACTCAATTTATCGCCGTCTTACACCAACAGAGTCCGTTTTGACGGTTCTCCGCACGATATTTTGAGACAAGCGCCTTGGCTGCCTTTGTATCTTGATGCCCATTCTATTCAGTTTGTCAATCGTCTGCGCGAAAGCGGAAGATGGGCGTATGCGCAGATAGGCGATTATGCTCAGCAGCGTATGTTCGATAATTTTGATTTGAATACGATGACGCCTGTCGCTTCCGGCGGAACGAGTATCAGCGATACTTCCAACCAAAATCCCGGCGCAAAAGTTCTGGAAAGAGACAGAAGGGATTTGAGTCTTAAAATATTCGGAAATGCTTATGCGCAGTATAATATCGGAAAAGGGTTGAGTTTCAGGGCTTCTCTCGGAGGAGATATTCAAAATACAAACAACAAGCGTTTCATAGGTGCCAACTCCAATAATATTGGTGCTTCTACCACTTCTTTGACTTTGGCGGACGAAAACGCAATCCACGTCGTAACGGAAGAATATTTTGCCTACGACAAAGCATTTGGAAACCACGATGTAAGTGCCGTTGCCGGTTTTGCCGCAGAAAAATGGGACACTTCTTACAAATCCATTACGGGGTCGGGCTACGAAAACGAATATATCATCACCTTGTCTGCCGCAACGATTATTTCGGACAAAGCGTCCATCGATTATCAAAGACGTTTGATGTCCGTTTTCGGAAGACTGAATTACGCTTATAACAACAAATATCTCGTTTCTTTGAATTACAGGAGAGACGGCGGTTCGGTTTTCGGTTCGGACACCAAATACGGAAATTTCCCTGCCGCTTCCGCAGGCTGGGTGGTTTCCAAAGAAAATTTTATGAGCAGCATCGATTTTATCAGCAACCTGAAACTGAGAGCCAGTTATGGTATTACCGGAAACCTCAATCTGAATACCGGAAGCGATTTGATTGACAATTATCCGTATATGGCACTCCTTACCGCATCAAGTTATGTGGTAAACAACGGGCAGGTTACAGGTTACAATCCGGTAAACATCGCCAATCCGTATTTGCAGTGGGAGCGTTCCATAGAATTGAACCCCGGTATCGATTTCGGATTTTTCCACAACAGGATTTCCGGCTCTTTTGAATATTACAAACGAAACAGCGACCAACTCCTGCTCAACAATCCGATTTCCTCAACAACAGGTTTTACTAATGCCCTTGTGAATTTGGGAGAAGTGGAAAACAGAGGATATGAACTGGAACTGAGAACGAGAAATATTACCGGACAGAAATTCAAATGGTCCACCACTATTATAGCATCTACGAATAAAAATACCCTCATAAGTTTTGGCGATTCCAACGGACAGATTCAGAATGTCGATGACAAAAGAGCCGCAGAGTGGATTAATCTGGTAGGAAACCCCATTTCCTCCTTTTACGGCTGGGTCGTGGACCGCGAGATTCCGAAAGAATATATCGTGAATCCGTATTTCCCACTCGGCGGACAGGCAAAAGACGTCTATGTAAAGGATTTGAACGGCGATGGCGTGATTGACGATGATGACAAAACCATTCTCGGAAGCCCTTATCCGAAATTGGTTTGGAGTTTTACCAACGAATTTGAAATAGGAAACTTCGATTTCAGTTTTATGTTCCAGGGCAGTCACGGAGCGCAGGTCAGGAATATGGCAGACCAGTATATTTTCAACCATTTCAACAGTTCGCAGAGTTACAATGCGGCAACCACGCCCGACCAGGGGTTCATTCGCGAAAAAATATTTACCAACTCCATAATTCAGGACGCTTCCTACATTACTTTGAGAACAGCGAGTATCGGCTATAATTTTTCAAAAGAAACCGCCCGGAAATTTGGAATGACCAAAGCAAGATTATACGCAACAGGACAAAATATTCTGTATTTTACGGCTGATGATTACACAGGCTGGAATCCTGAATCCATCGACAATACAAGCCCGACAACCTATGGCTATCAGTTGGGCGGATTTCCGATATTCAGAACCGTGTCTTTGGGAATGAACGTGGAATTTTAATTTTAATAAACAAGAAAATACGACGATAATGAGAAAGTTAAAAATAATACCGTTTCTTTTACTGGCAGGCGTTTTGACGAACTGCGGAGACGATTTTCTGAATCCCGAACCCACTTCGGCGATTAGCGCAGATACATTCTATTCGACAGAATCTGAACTGATGAACGGCGTTATCAATATGTATGACGGGATACAAGGTGTAAACGCTCTCAATAATACGGATAGCGACCTCAACCACGCAATACAGGTGGAATATTTCGTTACCGAAATGCGCAGCGACAATACGCAGACCAAAAGCGGCGCCGGAGAAGGAGAGCAGGTGCAGTTTGAAAACCATATCATAAAACCTACAAACAGCATCGTTTACGATTATTACAGAAGTTTTTATGATATCCTCAACAGAGCCAACATCGTATTGAAAAATCTTGGTGTGGCTTCCGATGCCAACAGGGCAAAAATCGAAGGAGAGGCAAAATTCGTGAGAGCGTATGCCCATTTCAACCTGGTGAGATTATTCGGCGATATTCCTTTGGCAGACGAGGTTATCACAATCGATAATACCGAAAAGCAATTCACGAGAGTTCCGAAAGCGGAGGTCTATAATCTAATCATCAGCGATTTGGAAACAGCAGTTGCATCTTTGGATAATACCTATAAAAACAGAGCATCAAAAGCCGCAGCGCAGGCTCTTTTGGCAAAAGTGTATCTCACTTTGGGAACCAATTATCTGAAAGCACAGCAATTATGCGAAGCCGTGATGAGCAGCGGATTTTCTCTGCAATCCAATTTCCACGATGTATTTTACACCGAAAACAACAGCGAAATTATTTTTGCCATTGGTTATCTTTCAAATCCGGCAACCGAAAGTCAGGGCTTTTCTGCGGAATGGCTCAATTCTATCGGGCGGTCGAGAGGCGTAAACTACGTTACCAACGATGCCGCTGCTGCATTGGATTCAAAAGGAGGAAGCAGAACAACAACCTCTTACAGAGTTGACCCGGCACAAACCAGCCAGAAACAGGTGGCAAAATATTTCCCGAACGGAGAAGACGGCGGTTCTACCGGTGTCGTATTTACACTAACTCCGAGGGCTGCCGGAAACGACTGGATTGTTCTGAGATACGCAGATGTTCTGCTGATGCACGTAGAAGCCATTATGGCAGGCGGAGATTCTACATCGGTTCCGGCTGCGTTAAATTCCTTTCAACTCATCAGAAACAGAGCAGGGCTTACGACGCCGGTTACGAGCATTTCCAAAGAAGAACTTTTGGACGAAAGACGGGTGGAACTGGCATTTGAAAACCAGAGGTTTTTTGATTTGGTGCGTTTCGGCGTTGCGCAGGAGGTGCTTTCTGCCTATTCCGCAGCCAACGGAGGAAGTTTTACTTCCACAGATTTATTGCTGCCGATTCCGCAGCGCGAAATCAATCTGAGCCAAGGAAAAATGCAGCAAAATCCGGGATATTAATAGTAAAAAACAAATAAATATAAAAAAATGAAACCTATTAACAATATCAGTAAAAAATTCCGGTATATTTTCGGAGTGATGATTTTTGCGGGATTTTTCTTTATTTCAAATTCCTGTAACCCGACTTTGGATATGTATAGATTTGATTTGCCGGAAGCCGGTTCGATTGCGGACAACACACCTCCGGAAGCCAATTTTACAGCAACTGTAAGTTCCGCCGACTGGAAGACCTATCAGTTCTCCAACCAATCTACCAATGCCACAAAATATGCGTGGAATTTCGGAGACGGTGCTACTTCTTCGGATTTGGACGCTACGCATACGTTCTCGGGCGAAGGCGATTACACGGTTACTTTGACAGCAACGGATAATCTGGGCGTTTCCAGCACCTATTCTTCCGTGGTTAATGTTGTAGAACCAAGCACTCCGACTGCCATTCTGCCGACCATAAACGAAGCAGGATTTGAAGATGGCAGCACCGCTTGCGGAACAGCCGCAGACGGGCGGGATTGTTGGAGAAACAGCAGTCTCGGCGCAGTGATACAGATTACGGCAAGCCCCGTTTATGAAGGCTCACAAGCGGCGAAATTTCCAAATACGGCGGATAGAATCGGATATCAGGAACTTACCGTTTCTCCGAATACCAATTACGTGCTGACCTATTATTATTGCTTGAAAACAGATACGACCGGCTCGCTTACCGTTTCCGTTTTGGCAGGAGGTTCTCATACGAATCTGGCAACTGCTTTGGCTGCAAAACTTGCGGATTTTAAAGGAACTACCCAAACCGGTCAATATATTCAGGCGATTCTGCCGTTTAATTCCGGAGCAAACGATAAGGTTTCTATTTTGATAACCAATGAAGGAGTAGAAGGAAGAGTCGATTCTTTTTCAATTTCATTATAATAAATATCAGGATTAATTTATGAAATACTTAATTCCAAAACTGTTTTTATTAATACTGCTGCTCTTTTCAACTTCTGAAATCTATGCACAGAAAGACGAATCGAAACAAAAAACAGAGAAAAAAACCAAAAAATACAAACTCCCGAAAATAGACTTGTCTCATTGGTCGGTTACGATTCCTGCCGAAGGCAAAAACGGCAAGCCGATTACGGTTGCTCCGCCCGAAATACTGGATTATGCCAACAACAGCGATTTGAAACCGTATATGTACAACGATTCCATAAAAGGAGCATTGGTTTTTTATGCCTATCCCAGCGATGCGGTTACTGCCAACACCAAGTTTTCCCGCTCCGAACTAAGAGAGCAGATGGTTCCGGGAAACAACAAAGTAAACTGGAAATTCGCACAAGGAGGCGTGATGAAAGGAAAACTCCAAATGGAGCAGATTTCAAAAGACAAAAAAGGGAAATACCACAAAGCGATTATTATGCAGATTCACGGTGTTTTGACTGATGAACAGAGAGATTTGATAGGACAGAAAGACAACAACGCACCGCCGGTACTCAAAATCTACTGGCAGGACGGGAAAATCAGGGTAAAGACAAAAGTCCTGAAAAATCCGAACGCCACAGGAAACGAATTACTTCACGAAGATGTCTGGGGAGATGATGACGGCTATACTTTCAAAGAAGAAGTGGGGTTTAATAAATTCACGTTGGAAGTTCAGGTGTCGGACGGCAAAATGGTCGTGATACTCAACGGAAACGAATACAAAGTCTATGACGACATCAATATGAAAAAATGGGGAATTTTTGAAAACTATTTCAAAGCAGGAAATTATTTCCAGACAAGAGACGAAGGTGCATTTGCAAGGGTAAATTATTACGAACTGGAAGTGAAGCACTGATACGTCTAACAAAAATTAAATGTTAAAAACAGAATGAATTCATAACAGAATATCCGTGTTTTTTAACGTTTTTTTAAAGTGAAGAACCTCGAAAATCGTTTGGTTTTTTATAAATTTGAATATTCAATACTGATTAACCAATTTGGTTTGGCAGTCTATATTCAACCTAATTTAAAATTATGAAAATTGAAATTCTTACCAAAAACGAAAGTGAGGACGCTGAGAAAATCATCATCTCCAAAATCAGAGATTTCATTAACAGAAAAAACCTCGAACCCGGAGACAAACTCCCTTCCGAAAGAAGTTTATCCGAAATGCTCGGAGTCAGCCGCAATAATGTGAGAGATGCCATTCAGAAATTAGAACTGTACGGTTTGCTGAAATCCGTCCCGCAAAGCGGAACTTTTGTAGCCAACATCGGGGTAACCGCACTGAACGGAATGATTAGCGATATTCTGACTTTGGAAGAACCCGATTTCAAATCGCTGGTAGAAACAAGAATCCTGCTGGAACTCAAAACCGTAAGGCTGGCAGCCCTGAGAAGAACCGAAGAAGATTTGATACAAATCGGAAACGCACTGGAAGATTACACCAACAAAGTTCTTGCAGGGGAAGATGCGGTGCAGGAAGATTTGCTTTTCCATCTCGCGATTGCAAAAGCCTGCGGAAACAGCACGATGAACAATTTTATGCTCATTATCACCCCTGATATTATTATCAATTTTGAAAAATACCACGTTTGTGATAAAGACCAGCCGACTATCGGAATCAAAGAGCACGAAGCCATTTTTGAAGCCATCAGAAAACAAGACCCGACGGAGGCAAAACAAAAAATGAAAGACCATTTTAAGGAATTATATAAATATTGTTACAACGCATACCTCTGATTTTGATAATATTTGTCAAAAAAGATAAAATTTCTGCGGACTTTGCTGAGTGTAACGCCTTTGCGAACCTAATAGTTTGAAGTTGTCCAAACAAAATCTCTGCGGACTTTGCGTTAAAACAAGCATTATGACAAAAAAAAGAAAAATTAAATGAAAATAAAAGGACTTCGGTGGTGGGTCATCGGTTTGGTAGCATTGGCGACAATCATCAATTATATCGACAGGCAGTCGATTAACGTGCTTTGGCCGCAGATTGCCGACCAACTCTATCCCGACAAATCGAATGATGAAAGAAAAGAAATTTTTTCCTTGATTTCCATCATTTTTGTATTTTCTTACGCATTCGGGCAGGCTATTTTCGGAAAAATATTCGACTGGATTGGGACGAGACTGGGATTTGTTCTGTCCATCGGGGTTTGGTCTGTCGCTACGATTCTGCATACTTTGGCAAATTCTTTCGGACTTTTTGCATTATTCCGTTCCGTTTTGGGATTGGCAGAAGCAGGAAATTGGCCGGGAGCAGCAAAAGCAAATGCAGAATGGTTTCCCACGAAAGAAAGAGCGTTTGCGCAGGGATTGTTCAATTCCGGTGCGGCGATTGGCGGAATTATTTCCATTCCGATGATTGCCTTTTTGTCCGTGCATTTTCATTGGAAAGCAATATTTTTAATCATCGGCGCGCTCGGTTTGCTTTGGATGATTCCTTGGTTGATTATCGTAAAAGCACCGCCGAAATTTCATTCGTGGATTAGCGAAGAAGAACGGAATTACATTCTTACAGGACAAAAAAACGAGAATACAAAAGAAGATAAAGAAGAACATTCTTCATACAATCCGGATACGAAAAAACTGCTTTCACACAAAGAAAGTTGGGGCGTTATTATTTCTTCCGCAGCGATAGACCCGATTTGGTGGCTTTTCGTTTTTTGGATTCCGATTTACTTGAACGAAGTCTATGGAATGGACGTTGCATCTATCGGAATTTACGGTTGGGTTCCGTATGTCGGAGCAATGCTGGGAGCGTGGTTTGGCGGATTATTCGCGCAAAACAGACTGAAAACCGGTTGGAACGTCGATAAAACCCGAAAAACGGTCATCACCATCGGTTGCTTGATAATGCTTCCTGCATTGATTGCAATGTCCAGTCCGGGAAGTCCGGTTCAGGCGGTTTTGATAATGGCGGTCATATTATTCGGATTTCAAACGGCAATCGGTAATATCCAAACTCTTCCGAGTGATTTGTTCAGCGGAAAAACCGTAGGAACGCTGTCAGGATTTTCGGGAATGGCGGCAAAACTGACAGCGGCAGGATTAACCTATCTCGTTCCGAAACTCACACAAGGCGGAAATTATACACCGGCATTTGTAATAGGAGCAGCGCTGGCAATCATCACTTTATCAAGTGTTTGGATATTTTGCAGAAAAATAAAACCTTTGGAAAATTGATGAAAATTTGTTTGTAAAACATTCATAAATAATAAAAAATAAAATTTACAATAATGAGCAATTTAACAGAAAAAGTAGCAGTAATAACAGGAGCAACGGGCGGAATAGGTTTTGAAGTAGCAAAAAGACTTGGAAAAGACGGATATACTGTTGTTTTAAATGGTCTTGATGATGAAGCAGGTGCTGAAAAAGTTAAAGAATTAACAGCCGAAGGAATTACTGCCGAATATTACGGATTCGACGTTACCAACGAAGATGCCGTCAATACAAATATCAATAAAATAGGCGAAAAATACGGTAAAATAGATGTCGTGGTAAACAACGCAGGCGGACTGGGCGGACGTTCCCGTTTTGAGGAAATGACCACGGAATTTTACCGTTCCGTAATGGCTTTGAATCTCGATTCAACATTTTTTGTTTCAAGAGCAGCGATTCCGTTTCTGAAAAAAAGCGATTATCCTTCAATTATTAATTATACTTCCAATGCAGGCTGGAACGCAGGCGGACCCGGAGCGGGAATTTACGGCACATCAAAAGCGGCAGTTCATACCCTGACCAGAGCATTGGCAAAAGACTTGGCAGAATACGGAATCCGTGTAAATGCGGTTTCTCCCGGCACAATCGACACGCCGTTTCACGCACAGATAAAAGCCACAAAACCCGAAGTTTTCGCTTCTTGGAAAGACAATATTATGCTCGGAAGATTGGGACAACCGCAGGAAGTAGCGGCTGTTGTATCATTTTTGGCAAGCAAAGATGCCTCTTTCATCACAGCGGAAACCATTCAGGTAGGAGCAGGACAAGCGTTGGGAATTTAAAATGAAAACAAAAATATTGATAATTGCTGTTTTTTCGCTGTTGCAGAATTTCTTTTTTGCACAGGAAAAAACGGCATTTTCCGAAGTAAAAATTCCCGAAAATTATACCAGAAAATTAAACATTGTTTATACCAAAATTGATAATTGGGAAGGAAAATTGGATTTGTATTATCCTTCCGATAAAAAAGTTCCTACTCCTTTGGTTATCAATATTCACGGAGGTGGCTGGAATCACGGAAGCAAAGAATCCCAAACCGGATTTGGTTCTTTTTTCAAAAAGGGAATTGCCGTTGCCAATATAGAATACCGTTTGGAAAGTCAAGGCAAAGCACCGGCAGCAGTAGAAGACACAAAATGTGCCTTGAATTATCTGATTCAAAATGCGGAAAAATTCAATATTGATACCGATAAAATCATCATAATGGGTTCTTCGGCAGGTGCTCATTTGGCGATGATGGCAGGTTTTTCCGGTCATAATTCTGTCTTCGATAAAAATTGTCCTAATGAAAAAAAGGTAAAAATTTTTGCAGTGATTAACAAATACGGTATCAGTGATTTGGCTGTTCCGGAGATGACAAAATACAAATCTGCAAGAAATTGGCTGGGTGATAACGTAGATGATATGTCATTTGTAAAATCCGTTTCACCACTATATTATGTGAATGAAAAAACACCGCCCACATTTATCGTTCACGGAAACAAAGATTCGATTGTTCCTTATTCGCAATCGGAAGAATTGTATAAAAAATTGCGTTCGTATGGTGTGAAAACGGAATTTATAACGGTTGAAAACGGTGGTCACGGGAAATTTTCTCAGGAAGAAAAAAGAAATGTCAATGATAAAATGTGGCAGTTTCTGGAAGAATTGGGATTGTAGGATTTACTAATAAAACATCACTACTGTCCTGTTAAAAGAAGTTGATTTCCAACTGGTTACATTTTTGCTCATTGACATTGTTGTAATTAGATTTATTAAACAGTTGATTTACAGGTGTTTTGTCCAGTAGCGACATTCCTAAAA
>JASGDB010000075.1:0-7187 GCA_049841315.1 Bergeyella sp.
ACTTTTAGAATTTGGATTTTAACATAGGATGTTTAAATTTCATCAAAATTAATTTCCCTAACCCTAAAGGGTATAATTTTGATGAAATTTTCAGATATTTCTCCACCTTTAGGGACGGGAAAAAGAAAAATCCCTGAAAATTTTATTTCTTAATAATTTTTAAACAGGCTCTTAGAATTTGGAAATTAACATAGAATGTGATAAATAATTTCCTCTAATTTGCTTTCTACCGGACTTTTTAAGATTTTTGCAAAAAAAATTCCGATTCGGACTTCCTGTTTATGAATATCAACCTCAATCAAAATAAAAATTTAAAACTTTTCAAAATCATTTCCGAAACGGCTTCGGAGAATAATCAGACGGTTTTTGCAGTCGGCGGATACGTTCGTGATTTGCTGATGAAGCGGAAAGCACCGACCGATATTGATTTCGTAACCGAACAAAACGGAATAGAACTCGCCCAAAAAATCGCCGAAAAAATCAATCCCAAACTGAAAGTTTCCGTTTTCAAAACGTATGGAACGGCAATGTTCAAATTTGGCGATTTGGATTTGGAATTTGTGGGAGCGAGAAAGGAAAGTTACAGCGAAGATTCCCGGAAACCCTCTGTGGAAACCGGAACTTTGGAAGACGACCAGAAACGCCGTGATTTCACGATTAATGCAATGGCAATTTCTCTGAACAAAGACAATTTCGGGGAACTGATAGACCCTTTCGGTGGGATTCAGGATTTGGAAAATAAAATTCTGCGGACGCCTTTGGAACCGCATCAAACCTATTCTGACGACCCTTTGCGAATGATGAGAGCCGTTCGTTTTGCTTCCACGCTGGATTTTGAAATCGAGGAAAATTCCTTGAAAGCCATAAAAGATGAAGCGGAACGCATAAAAATCGTTTCAATGGAGCGGATTATGGTGGAATTTAACAAAATAATGCTTTCGGAAAAGCCGTCAAAAGGTTTGAAATTATTAGAAGAAACCGGACTTTTGGACTACATTCTTCCCGAACTTACCGCTTTGAAAGGCATTGAAAATATCGAGGGACAATCTCACAAAGACAATTTTTACCACACTTTGGAAGTCGTGGACAATATTTCGGAGAATACGGATAAACTGTGGCTTCGCTGGTCTGCCTTGCTTCACGACATCGGAAAAGCACCGACGAAAAAATTTGTGGAAGGAACAGGCTGGACGTTTCACGGACACGAATTTTTAGGCTCGAAAATGATTAAAGGCATTTTCAAAAGACTGAAACTTCCTTTGGGAAATGAACAGAAATACGTGGAAAAACTCGTGAGAATGCACGCAAGACCGATTGCTTTGGTTACGGACGATGCTTCGGATTCGGCATTGAGACGGCTTTTGTTTGATTCGGGAGAGGATTTGGAAGACCTTTTTACTTTGTGCAAATCCGATATTACCACGAAAAATTACTCCAAACAGGCACGTTTCAAAAAGAATTTTGAATACGTTCAGCAAAAAATAAAGGAAGTCGAGGAAAAAGACCAGATTCGGAATTTTCAGCCACCGGTTTCGGGTGAAGAAATTATGGAACTTTTCAACATAAAACCGGGCAGGGAAATCGGAATTTTAAAGGAAAAAGTGAAAGAAGCCATTCTGGAAGGCGAAATCGAAAACGATAAAAATCAGGCTTTGGATTTTGTGATTCGGGAAGCGGGGAAATTGGGATTGAAAGCTGTGAAATAAAAATTTCTTCAAAATATTTTGAGGGAATTTTATTTTGCTTATAACCACACTGCCTGTTTACAACTTTTGAAAATTTTTTACTTAAAAAACGCTTACAACCCCTTGTAAATTGAGATTGCAAGCGTTGTAGCCCCATCAGGAATCGAACCTGAACCTAAAGAACCGGAATCTTTAATTCTATCCATTAAACTATGGAGCCCAAGTGGAAAGTAATTTAGAAAGTGATTTTCACTCCTCCTAAAATCTGCGCTCCCAATACTTTATATCCATTGAAAGTTTGATAATTGGAGTTCAGGAGGTTGTTTCCGAGTGCAAAAATACTGAAATTTTTGTGGATTTTATACTCTGCCGAAAGATTTATATCTGCATAACCACCCACTTTTTCATCTGTTTTCTCTTCCAGTAAATAGAAAGGCATTGTCGCTGATACACTGTAAGCATTTGTCGTTCTGTCGCTTACAAAGAATCCGTCGAAGCCGAGCAGGAGTTTTTTATCGAGCATGGTATATTTTGCACCGATATTGGCTTTCAGAAGCGGACGGTTGTAAATATGCTCGTAATTATCCACATCGTATTTCGTAAAATTCAGTTCTCCGTCCAGCACGAGATTTTCGAGCGGAAAAAATTGAAGACTTCCTTTCACTTCGCTGATGCTTCCGTTATCATAAACGGCTGAAAAAGTGTTGGCAAAATCGTAACCGGGGCGGACGGAAGTGAACGGTAAAGTATCATCAAAAAGACCATTTCCTCTATAAAACATAATATTATCCGCTTTCCCGAATCCTGCGGAAAAATCATATTTCAGATTCTGCTCGATATCACCCCTCAAACCGATGTAGAAACGGTATTTGGTTTCAGTAGGCTTCAGTATAAGGTCGGAAACCAGATAAGGATTTTCCTGAAGCATTTCCCCGTATGAATTCAGCTTCAGACCGCCGTCCACACCTGCATAAAATTTGAATTCATCTGCCGCAGCAATCTGAAGTTCAGCACGAGGGAACCAGTACATTTTATTGGTTTTTTCCTCCTCTGTCATTGCAGAATTATTGTTTTTGGAACTGTTAAATGTGAAATCCGAGCCAATCATTAAATAAGATTCTCCTTTGAAAAAAGTTATTTTCGGAGCAATATTTCCGTTGAAAAAGCTCGATGAATTTTTATTTAAAATGTCAAAAGCCGTACTCTGCGTTTCAATTCCCAATCCTAAATCTCCGTTCAGAACGATATCATCCGTAATATCCACGGCATGTTTGGAAAGATTGAGAACCGCAGAAGCCTTGTTTTCCGAAGCATCAAAAACATCAGAAAGGAAAGATGCTTTCACTCTCACATCATTCAGAATTTCGTTGGAATAAAAATCATAATATCCGTTGATCTTTATCTCATTGGTTTTCTGATTGATATCAATATCGGAATCCGGTGTAAAGGCGTAAATTCCGTAATAATTATAATCGTTCAGGGAATATTCCGCATTGATGTTGAATTTCCCCTGCTCTCCGTAGCTGTTCAGGAACACGCCGAGGTCTGCGGAAGTCTGTTTGGATTTCCAGTCGTAGAGTTTTTTCAGTCCGTTTGTGGAATTGAAATGCACATCCGCTCCCACTTCCATTTTGCTTTCCAGAACTGTGGAAATATTGGCATCCGCTAAAATCCTTCCAAAATTCCCCATTCCGAAACGTACATAATTATCCTGATATGTATTATCGAATTTCGGAGAAATATCCGAGCCCTGAATCGTAGATGTTTTAAAATCCGAAACCGCAGGAACATCCGTAATATTGTACTTCAGATTCAGGGAATCCTGAACTTTTTTCTCTTTCGGAGGATAATTTTTTACGGTTGCCACCGATGTTTTTTTCTTCTCGATTTTCCTGATTTCAGGTTCGCGTTTTTTGTCTAAAATCAGTTTTTCTTCTTTTATCTGGGCTCCCATTTCGGAAATCCCAACTGTTCCCAAAAATGCCAAAACGGCGATATATTTTAGTTTGTTCATGTAATTTTTATTTTCTTTATTCTATTACCAACATTTCGCTTTTCATCGGGCTGCACCCGATGCTGTTGATGTCGCCCTTTCAGGGCTCAACCCACTTGGCTCTTTTCACTTTTTGACTTCGTCGAAATAACATTCATCGACTAAAAGGAGATAATCTTCGATTTCCTCGTCTCTTATTTTATCGCTTTTTTCACTTCCTTCGCTTCCGCCACAACATCCGGAAAATCACCGTAATTGGCAATAATCTGGTCGCAGGTATAGCTTGCCTGATAGTTGTCTTTCAGAGCGAGATAATTTTTCGCCATTATCACAAGTGCTTTTGCGCCCCAGTATTCTTCCGAAGCATAATTGTTCGCCAGCTTGAAAATGGTTTCGTTGGACGATTTGAATGCTTTTCCTTTATTTTGGTAATACGCTTTCGCATACAGAGCTTCCGCGGCAACTTCCGTGTTGGAGGATTTTTCCAGAGCGGCGTATGCGGTTTGCGCATCCTTGTCTTTTCCGTTGTTCATCAGGCTTCGTGCTTTAATCACTTTTGCACTTTCCAGAACGGCGGCAGAGTTTTTCGTGTTGGCGATTACGGCATCAGCGTATTTTTCTGCCTGTGTGAAATTCTTTTCATCCGCATACATCTTCATCAGCTCTGTATTCGCAAAGTTTTTGATGTTCACGTTTCCTGATTCTGCAAGGCTTGTCAGGTATTTTTTCGCTTCCGAAGTATTGTTCTGCGAAAGATAAATCTGTGCGATTCTCGTCTGCGCATCTTCCTGATAATCATTCTGAACATCGGCTACTTCACGCAGGACAGCCAGCGCTTTGGCAGTGCTGTTCGTCTGGTAATAGCTTTCTCCAAGTTCATACTGCGCCTGATACAGACCTTCTCCCGTAGGATTCTGAGAAAGATATTTCTCATAGTACGGAATGGCGGTTTTGTAATCTTTTTTGGCAAAAGCATTCTTGGCGGAAGTGAGGTTGATTTCATCAATTTCCGAAGCGTCGATTTTCACACCGAGGCTTTTGGCAAAAGACTGATATCCTGCGACATCACCGTTTTTAAGATAAACCGGTCTTGCTGCCTGAACGATTTTGGAAGCATACGCCGTATTTTTATACTGATTTCCGAGAGATTTCAGTTCGGAAAGTGCTTTGGCTTCCTGATTCAGGTCGATGTAATTCTGCGCTCTGTAAATTTGGGCATTGGCAACCAAATCCTTATCGGAACCGGATTTTATCACTTTAGAAAAATACTCGTTGGAATTGGCATAATCTTCCTGTGCGGCATACGCAGTTCCGATTTCGTACTGGGCATCGTCTGCATATTCCGAGTTCGGATATTTTAAAATCAGGTTTTTCAGGTTGGTGATTTTCGCTTCCGTATCTCCTTTGAAACCTAATGCCATTGCCTTTTGGAAAATCGTATAATCATCGGCATTTTCCGTTTTGTCGTAAATGGCAATCGCTTCATTCAGGTTGTTGTCTGCATAATACGTATCCGCAAGCCTGAGTTCCGCATCGGTTTTAAATTCAGGATTCGGATTTTTAAGATATTCTTTGAAATACTCTTTCGCTTTGTCGAATTTTTTGGACTTGAAATACGCATATCCCAAATCGTAATTCAGCTGTTGTTTTTCAGGGAAATTTTCATTGAAAAGTTTTTCGTAACGCACGATTGCAGACGGATAATTTCCTTTCTGGTAATAGGTTTGCGCCAGCCAGTACAAAGCACGAGGCGTGAATTCCTTATTTTCATTAATTTCGAGGCTTCGGAGCAGATATTTCTCCGCACCGTCGTAATTTCCTTTGTTAAATTCTTCAGTTCCGAGTAAAAAAGAAACTTCCTGGTCGATTCTGTCGGTTTCCGTAGTGGAATTCGGGAGTTTGTCTATTGCTTCAAGCGTTTCCTTATAATTTCCGGAATACAGATAGGATTTCACCAGCAGCGACTTCATTTCCGCAGTTTTCGGACTTGACGGATATTTGCTGATATAATTTTGAATGACTTTCGGGGCGGCTTCAAAAGGATTCCCAATGTCGTAGCTCAGTTTTGCGTATTGGGCGTGTGCGAGCTGCTGCACATTTTTAGCATAATTCATCTGATATGCAGAGCGGAATGCGGAAAGTGCTTCCTGCTTTTTTCCGGTCTGAAGATAGGCGTTACCTAACTGATAATAAGCGTTCTGCGCCAAAGGGGAATCGGAATTAAGCAGGCGGTTGTAGTATAATACCGCTTCGTCATATCTGCCTAAACTTGACGCTACAAATCCCATTTCGTAAAGGTCGCTTTCTGACGGACTGCTCTGTTTTTCAATATAATTTTTCAGATGAGAATAGGCTTCACCGTACTCGCCGAGCATAAAATAGCTTTCCCCGATGATTTTATGAACTTCGGCTTTATAATCGGAAGAAATGTTGAAATTCAGAAGCTCTTTTCCTTCCGAAATCGCCTTTTCATAATCTTTGTCATTATAATAAAGCTGTACGTAATACGGGCGCACCAGCTGTGCATACCGTTCGTCATTCTTTATCGAATCGAAATATTTAAAAGCCTTATCACTCTTATTATACTGATAATACAAATGCCCGAGCATATACGCCACATCGCCTTTTCCCGATTCTTCAATATTGTTGTAGGCCTCTTCCAAGGCTTCGACTGCACCTTTGGAATCTCCCGTCATGAATTTGGCATAGCCTAATTTCAGGATATACTGCGTATTTTCCTCTTTGGAAAGCTGATACTGATTGACATTCTGAAGCGTTTCCAAAGCCTTCTCAAAATCTTTTTGGGCAAGGTAATAATCTGCCAGCGGAAGATTTGCCTGTGCAAAATAAGCAGAGTTCGGATATTCTTTCATGAAAGCGGCAAGACCTTTTTCAGCATAATTTTTCTGAAGAATCACACCGATAACGTTATCAAAAAACTGTGCGGCTTCTTTCCTCGATTCGGAAAGCGATTCGTTGTAAAAATACTGCTGTGCGTACTCGTACTGAGCCGCGTTGTACACTTTGGTCTGGTAAAGATTTTCCGCAAGGCTGAATTGATATTGCTCCTTATCCCTGAAATACTGGGACTGCTGCGCTTCCGAAATTCCGAAAAATAAAACGGCAGCAGATAAAACTATTTTTTTTGAATTCATTGAATTTTAATTTTATCTTCAAACCTCATAGGTTTCAGAAACCTATGAGGTTTTTTTTATGAATAAAAAGTTATCCACAATACAGCAACGAAAATATTGAAAAGTTATTGCATACACAATACTTTTTTACATCATGTTAGTTTGTGGATAAAATGAAGTAATTTAGACTTTCCAATATATGTCCATACATCAAAAATTCGGATAAACTTTAGAATAAACCACCAGGCCATACGCATTAAAAACATACATATACTTAATGTAAATGGCTAAAAATCAATTGTTTTATTTTAAACGCAATGGTCGCAAAGTTTTTTTTACATTATTGAAAATATTTTTCGTCCGCAAAGACACTTC
>JASGDB010000076.1:0-5144 GCA_049841315.1 Bergeyella sp.
CGAAGCCTATCAAAAAATGGCGACCACCGCCGCCACCGTGTGGAAAGAACACGGCGCGCTCGATTACAAGGAATGCGTCATTGAGGACGCCCGTATCGAATCCATGCGCTCGTTTCTCGATATGGCAGGTGCTTCCGATGAAGAGACCGTCGTTTTCGCCTACATCGTGTATCCTTCCCGCGAGGCGCGCGACGCAATCAACGCCAAGGTCATGGCCGATCCGCGACTCAAGGATTGCTGCCCGGAAAGCAATCCGGACGTGGTGCTGCCCTTCGATTGCAAGCGCATGGCATACGGCGGTTTCCGAACCATCGTTTCCGCGTGATTCTGAAACACTACAGCATTTTGCGAAATCCTGTGGCCATTATGGCGAAGAAAATTTTCGCGCAGGGTCGCTGGGTTTTTATTTAAAATGCTCTAGGGAAACGCTGATTAATTCAGAATGGCGGCAAAGGGAAAAATCCGAAAGATTTGCGCATGGACCACCAGCTTGGATTTTCTGAAATGGAATTCGCCGGAAAGCGCAAGCAAACGCGCCGTGAGAAGTTTCTCCATGAAATGGAGTTGGTCGTGCCTTGGGACGAACTTCTCGAAGTCCTCAAGCCTTCCTATCCATCCGGTGAACGGGGCCGCCCTCCCATCGGGCTGGAGCGCATGCTGCGCCTCTATTTCCTCCAGCAGTGGTATGGCCTTGCCGATGAGGCCTTGGAAGATGCCGTTTATGACAGCCAGGCGATGCGCTCCTTCCTTGGCATCCAACTTGCCTCCGATCCGGTTCCCGATGCCACCACCCTGTTAAAGTTCCGGCATTTATTGGAGAGGAACGACCTTTGTGCCATCCTTTTTGAAACCATCAACCGGCACTTGGAGCAGCGCGGACCGCTCATGCGCGAGGGCACTTTGGTGGACGCCACGATCATTCACGCGCCGCCCTCGACAAAGAACAAGGACAAGACGCGTGATCCGGAAATGCACCAAACCCGCAAAGGCAACCAGTGGTATTTCGGCATGAAAGCGCCCATCGGGGCGGATCGCGATAGCGGGCTTGTGCACACGGTGGTTTCGACAGCGGCCAACGTTTCCGACATCTCGCAAGCAGCCGGCCTGCCGCACGGCGGCGAAGTGCAAGTGCATGCCGATGCGGGCTACATCGGGATCGAGAAGCGGGAGGAAGTGATCCGAGTGGATCCGGCAGGCCGGATCGACTGGCAGGTGGCCCGCAAACGCACCGTAGTCCACGGCATGGAAGAGGGCTCGGAAAAGGAGCGGCTTAAGGAAGAGGAGCACGGCAAATCGTCCCTGAGATCACGGGTCGAGCATCCTTTCCACATCATCAAGAATCTCTTCAAACACCGGAAAGTCCGCTACCGGGGACTGACCAAGAATCACCACCAGTTGCAGGTTCTATTCGGGCTGGCGAACTTGGTAATGGCGTCGCGCCGACCTGCGTAAGTCGCCGCGGGAAAGGGCGTTCGGATCACTAACAGCCCGTCAACGGTCATGCAAACCAGCCCTATTCCGGCCCGGAAATTTGAAAAAGCGTTTTATTCAGCGTTTCCCTAGCAGCACTTTCATCTGCGCCTCGAAAGTCTCGAACCTTCCCGCTTCATCGAGAGCCTTCTTGAGCCCCAGCCCTGCCGCGTCGGCACCCACCAGCCCGACTTTCGCATTGGAAACGGATTGCTTCACCCGGTCCATGGAGCCGGAAACTTCCTTCCTCCATTTCCGCACCGCATCCGCCGCCGCCTGGAAGCCACGGCTGAAGCTGCCGTCCAGCATGGAGAGTTCGGTCTTGATTGTCGCCGCCATTGTGTTACCCGTTTGTCATGCTTATTAATTCGGCATTTAAATAGTATCAATGAATGAAATGCTATGACCTTTTCCATGGCAACACGTGATGTTCGAAAAGAGCGCCCGGAAGTGATTCAGGAACTCCGCCAGCGGGCAGTGGAACTCAAGACTCAAGGATTCACTCACGGCGCCGTGGCCGGGATGCTCAATGTTTCCGTATCGGCGTCACGCCTCTGGTGGAAAATATATCAAGACGGTGGTTCCTCTTCATTGACGCTTGGACAGCGGGGGCGCCCCACAGGTGCCTGCCGGGTTCTCGACCAAAAACAGGAAAAAATCGTGATCCGAGCCATCACGGACAAAACCCCTGAACAGCTCAAGCTGCCCTTCGTTCTCTGGACCTCTCCGGTCGTCCAACGCTTCATCCACGAACGCCTCGGTATCCTGCTGCCCATTCGGACTCTGCGTCTTTATCTGAAGCGTTGGGGCTTCACCCCGCAACGGCCGAAGAAAATCGCTTACGAACGCCCACCGGGGGAAGTGCGCAAGTGGATGGAAGAAACTTATCCCGCCCTGGCGAAACGCGCAAAATCAGCAAAAGCCGATATTTTATGGGGAGATGAAACAGGGATCAGCAATCAGGACCACTCCGGACGCGGTTACTCCCCGGTAGGGGTGACACCGGCAGTCCGGGGAATGGCGCGTCGAGCCACCACCAGCATGATCTCCGCCATAGGCAATCGCGGCGACATGCGATTCATGATCTACAAAGGGGGACTCAAGGCAGACACCTTCATTCGTTTCCTGGGTCGTTTGGTTCAATCAGCGAAGCGCAAAATTTTCCTCATTGTCGATAACCTGCGGGTGCACAAGGCGATGAAAGTGCGGGAATGGGTCGGAGCAAGATCCCATCAAATCGAACTCTTCTTCCTGCCACCATACAGTCCGGATTTCAATCCGGATGAATACCTCAATAACCCGATAAAAGCCCAGTTGCGCAATCACCCCGTAGCGGCAACGCACACCGAGTTGAAAGCACGCTTGGGATCGAAGATGAAATCCAACCAGCGCAAACCCGATTTAATCCGCAGCCTGTTTAGGCACCCCAGAGTGGCTTACGCCGCGTAATGAATTAGATAGTATTTAAATGTCGGCTTAATAATTTTTTAACGTGCTCGAAAAGCCCGTCCGGCATTTCTGTCGCAAAATCGTTCAAAGCAGCGAAGGAATGCCGGAATCCTTTGATTTTTCAATTTGTCCACACGGCCTAAAAATCCAAATGCAACCATTTTGACTACATTGCCGTTTACTACAGAAACCGCGTCAAACCATCAACCGTCTCACGATCCAACCGACGTACCACTGCGATCGTCAGAGCGAGCATGTTGAGATAATCGTTCACATCGATAATCGACTGATGGGAATGAATGTAGCGCGCGGGAGTTCCCAAAACGATGGTTGGAATGCCTTCATTCGCCAGATGGAACGAACCGGCATCCGTCCCGCCGCTGCGGCGCACGGTGACTTGATGCTGGATCTGCTCGGCATGCGCTACTTTTTCCACCAACGCGGCGAGGCGCGGATTCGCGATCGCCGTGGGATCGAACAAACGGATCTGCACGCCACCTCCCAAACGGCCTTGGCTCTCGGCCTTGGAAAAACCCGGTGTATCATCCGCAGGCGGGCCTTCGAGAATAATGGCGACGTCCGGCTTGGAGAAATTCGCCGCCGTTTTCGCCCCGCGCAGGCCGACTTCCTCTTGCACGGTGCCGCAAACGATCAGGCGGTTCGGATGCGTCGTCGTGGCAAGAATCTGTCCGGCCTGGATCGCTCCGGCCATGCCGACACGGTTGTCGAACGCCTTCGCCATAAACCAGTCTTCCCGCGCCATCGGCGTGAATGCGGAAACCGGCGCAATCGGATCGCCCAACGAAATTCCCAAGCCTTCCGTCACATTGCGGCGAGAAGAAGCGCCGACATCGATATACATCTGATCGACCGTCAGCACGGATTTCCGCTGCGCTTCACCGAGGAAATGCGGAGGTTTCGAGGAAACCACACCGAGGATTTTTTCACCATTGCGCGTGCGGACTTCCACCCGCTGGGCGAGCAGGTTGTGCTCCCACCAGCCGCCGATATTTACAAACTGAAGGAAGCCATCCGGCGTGATGTTCTGCACCATGAAGCCGACTTCATCCATGTGCCCCGCCACCAGCACGCGCGGGCCATCGCTTCCGATTTCACAAAACACGGAGCCGAGCCGGTCCGTCGAGAGTTCGCCGCAATTTTCCAGTTCGTCCACGAAGATCGCCCGCACTTCATCTTCATGGCCGGATACCGAGTGGGCTTCCGTGAGTTCCTGCAAGAGCGAGAGAGCTTTCGTGCGCATGAACCATGAAATCTTCATCATTTCCCTACGTAGTCCAGCCCTTTAAGAACGCCCTAAAGGGCTGGACTCCATGCGGAACAATACGCCATATTCCCGGAATGAACACCGTGCCGGACCAGATTCAGAAAACGGTCGCTCTTCCCGTTCCCATCTCCCGTGTATGGGCAGCCCTGACCGATTATCAGGAATTCGGCGAATGGTTCATGGCCGCCCCCGGCGCCCCCTTCATTCCCGGCCTTCCCACCACCGGCCGGATCATCTGCCCCGGCTGCGAACATTTGAAATGGGAAGCCACGATTCTCGATCTGGTGCCGGAATCCTACTTTTCCTTCAGCTGGCACCCTTACGCGATGGATGAGGAAAACGACTACAGCCAGGAAGCGCCCACACGGGTGAGCTTTGAACTCACACCCATCGATGGCGGCGGGTGCTCGCTCATCATTTGCGAAAGCGGTTTCGATCAAATCCCTGCCGCACGCCGCGAAGAAGCTTATCTCATGAATGCAGGCGGCTGGACCATTCAGGCGGAAAATCTCAGGCGCTATCTGCAAGAGAATCCATAGATAAATTCCCGTTTTCCGACAGAGCGGAATTCCCGCATTAATCCGATGCCAAACGTTTTTACCGGAATGTAGCGGTGGAATGGAGTTGCCATCTCAGAATTTGAGGAAATTCTCCAGCAACTTTTTCCCATCCTGCGTGAGAATGGATTCCGGGTGGAACTGCACGCCGTGCACGGGGAATTCCTTATGCCGGAGGCCCATGATCTCGCCTTCTTCCGTCCACGCGGTGATTTCCAAACAATCCGGCAAGGTTTCGCGTTTCACGATCAGCGAGTGATAGCGCGTCGCTTCGAACGGATTCGCCATTCCGGCGAACACGCTCTTGCCTTCGTGATGGATCGGCGAGGTTTTCCCGTGCATCAGGCGGTCCGCACGCACGACATCGCCGCCGTAAACCTGGC
>JASGDB010000077.1:0-3489 GCA_049841315.1 Bergeyella sp.
GAAAAAGACGATCTCAACGCCGTTGCCAACCAAACGCTCTACAACATCCTGCGCGCGTATTTCACCCGCTCCACGCTCACCCCGCCGACTCCCGCTCCGGCGAACGAGCCGTTTCAGGAATCCCTCGAAAAGCGCATCACCCGCCTGAGCTGGGAACGCCTCGGGACGACGCTCAATCCCCAGCCCATGGCGAACCCCTGAAGACACGGATGCTCCACCTTTGAGGTGGGTATCGAATCCGGGCAACCACCTACCCCTCGTTCGCCTGGATCGCGGTCAGGGCGATGGTGTACACGATGTCCTCGACAAGCGCGCCCCGTGAAAGATCGTTCACCGGACGCTTCAGCCCCTGCAACATCGGGCCGATGCTGATGACGTTGGCGCTGCGTTGCACGGCCTTGTAGGTGGTGTTTCCGGTGTTCAGGTCCGGAAAGACGAAAACGGTCGCACGGCCAGCCACCGGGCTACCCGGGGCTTTCGTCGTCGCCACGTCCACCGTGGAAGCCGCGTCGTATTGTAGCGGGCCGTCGATCAGCAGATCCGGGCGTTTTTGTTTCGCGATGCGGGTGGCTTCACGCACTTTTTCCACATCCTGACCGCTGCCGGATTCGCCGGTGGAGTAGCTGATCATCGCCACGCGGGCAGGAATGCCGAAGCTTTCCGCGGAATCCGCGCTCTGGATGGCGATGTCCGCCAGCAGTTCGGCATCGGGGTCCGGATTCACCGCGCAATCGCCGTAAACGACGACCTGATCGGGAAGGCACATGAAAAAGATCGAGGATACGGCCTTCGCCTCCGGCTTCGTCTTGATGACCAGCAAAGAAGGCCGGATGGTATTCGCCGTGGAATGTACGGCACCGGAAACGAGGCCATCCACTTCGCCCAGCGCCAGCATCATGGTGCCCAGCCATACGGTGTCTTCGAGGTAATCGGCAGCGCTTTTCGGCGTCAGCCCCTTGTGCTTCCGCATCTCGCAAAGAGGCTCGATATATCGATGGCGGACAACAGCGGGATCGATGATCTCGATTTCCGGAGGAAGCTCGATTTCATGGCCCTTCGCCACCCGCCGGATGTCTTCCGGATTTCCCAAAAGCACGCAGCGTGCGATGCCCCGGCTGGCACAGATGGATGCGGCGCGCAGGGTGCGCGGCTCGTCGCCTTCCGGCAGCACGATGCGCTTCTTCGCCTGCCGGGCGAGTTCGGTGAGGCGGTAGCAGAAGGCGGCGGGAGAAAGGCGTACCTCGGTGGGCGCGGCCGCTTGGGTCGCCAGCCAGTCCGCATCGATGAAAGAGGCGACGTAATCCATGGAAAGCTGCACCCGCTCGATATCATCCGAGGGTACTTCCAGCGACATCCGGTCCAGCGTGGTGGCGGTGTGCCAGCTGTTGGTATTTGCTTTCAGAATCGGCAGACCGGTTTCCATCGCCGGGCGGCACAGTTCGAGAATGCCCGGCGCGGTTTCGGAATCTCCTGTCAGGATCATGCCCGCCATCGCAACCTGCCCCATGCTCGCCATCGCCACCGCTAGGATGACATCCGCCCGGTCCGATGGAGTGAGCAGCAACGCCCCCGGACTGAACGCATGCAGCATGTTCGGCACCGTGCGGGCGAGCACCGAGAATTTTTTCACGCGCCGCGTGTTCATTTCCCCGGCATTCAAGACCGTCGCCCCCAAATGGCGGGCGATATCGATGGTCCGGGATGCCCGCAGTTCGGGATTGTCCGGAATCGCTCCGATGATCGGGAAACCCGTGCGGGAGAAAAACGCGCTGCTGCGGATCAATTCCGCGCGAATGTCTTCCAATGGCTTGGCCAAAGATTCCGGCACGAGGTTGATGATACAGCCGAGGAGGTTTCCCCCTTCTTTCCCGCCAAAGTCCCGGATCGCCAGTTCCAGATGGGATTCGTAATCCTCGAGATTTCCCTGCTTCAGCGCGCCCGCTAAAATCACATGCGCTCCGAGAGCCTTCGCCATCTGGATGTTCAGCATTCCGGCAAAGGGCCATTCATGCGTGTGCACCATGCCTTCCACCACCACCACATCCGCCTCTTCGAAGGATGCGTGGAAATTCGTGATCACCCGGTCCAGCAACTGGTCGATCCCGCCGTTGGCCAGCAACTGCGCCGCCTCCGCCTGGGGAATGGGCGCTGCGGGGCGCAGTGAGGTGGTGGAACGGATGAAATGCGTCGAGCGCTCCGGCCCGATATCGTGCGCTTGGGGCTGGCCGATGGGCTTGAAAAACGCGACGCGCACGCCCCTCGCATCCAGCGCCCGGACCATCCCGAGGGCTAAAGTGGTTAGACCGGCTTCACTGCCGCAAGGAGCCAGAAAAAGGGTGCGTGCTGTGTGTGGTTTCATGATTTTCAGGAGTGAGATGAGACGAAACGGCCTGCTTCCCGGGCGATTACCAGTTCTTCATTCGTACCCACGACGAGCGCGGGAATGGCGGAATCCGGGTGAGTGATGCGCCCGCCCTCGCCCTGGCCGTGGCTCGCGTTGAGCGCCGGATCCAGCGCCACGCCGAGCACCCGCAGGTGGGAAAGCGTCCGCTCCCGGATAGCCACCGCGTTTTCACCGATTCCACCGGTGAAAACGATCGCATCGATACGCTCCAACGCCGCGGCGAGCGAGAGCAGGGTCTTGGCGAGCTTGTAACAAAAAATCTCGATCGCGAGTTTCGCGCCCTCATGCCCGTTCTTCGCCGCCTCCGTCAGCGTCCGCATGTCATTGCTCAGCCCGGAGACACCCAGCAGACCACTTTTTTTGTTGAAGAGATCCGTCACGGCTTCCAGCGACATGCCCAGCCTCTTCGAGAGGTAAAGATGCACGTTCGCATCGATGTCCCCGCAGCGGGTACCCATCACCAGACCTTCCAGAGGAGTGAATCCCATCGAGGTATCCACGCTTTTTCCATGTTTCACAGCGCACACGCTCGATCCATTGCCAAGGTGCGCGGTCAGCAGCTGAAGCTCCTCCACCGGTTTTCCTAAAATCCCGGCGGCCTCCGTGCTCACGTAGCGATGGCTGGTGCCATGAAAACCGTAACGCCTCACCCGATGCTTTTCATAAAGATCGCCGGGGATCGCGTAACGGTATGCATGCGGCGGCAGCGTCTGGTGAAACGCCGTGTCAAATACCACGATATGAGGCAGATCCGGGAATTTCGCCCGCGCCGCCTCGATGCCCAGAATATGCGCCGGATTGTGCAGCGGGGCCAAAGGAATCACCTCCCGCAAAAGCTCCACCACCTCGTCCGTCACCAATACGCTCTCCGAAAAATACTCGCCTCCATGCACGATCCGGTGCCCCACCGCGATAATCGGGTGTCCGTGGATTTCCTGAAGCATCGCCTCCAGAGCATGCCCGTGATCCGCACCGGGGATCTCATGCTCGATTTTCCCTTTCTCCTTCGTCTTCAAAGAATAGCGCGCACCCGGCATTCCCAGCTCCTCCGCCAGCCCGCTGGCCAGAACCTCTTCAGTCACCCC
>JASGDB010000078.1:0-13255 GCA_049841315.1 Bergeyella sp.
AAGTCTTGAACTTTTGGTTCTTTTGTTTCAAGACAAAAGAACAGGAATTGAGAATTTATAGATAAATGTTAATTTTAAAATCCACAGTTTTTGTCGAAGAACCCATTTCTTTAAAAAAACTGTATATTTGGTAAAATCTAAGAAATCAAAACATTCAATGAAAAAGTTCTCCGTTTTCCTTTCGTTTTTTATTGTACTCCTTTTTTCCGCCCAAAATTATCATCAATACGTCAATCCTCTCATCGGAACCGGCGGGCACGGACATACATTTCCCGGCGCAACCGTTCCTTTCGGAATGGTGCAACTTTCGCCCGATACGAGAATTGACGGAAGCTGGGACGGAGCAAGCGGCTATCATTATTCCGATTCTGTGATTTACGGATTTTCGCACACGCATCTCAACGGAACGGGCGTTTCGGATTACTGCGATATGATGATGATGCCGACAATGGATGTCAATTCTTTAAATCCGAAAGACTATTCATCCTCATTTTCTCATCAAAAAGAAAAAGCAACGGCAGGATATTATTCCGTTCATCTCGATAAATACGATATTGGTGTGGAACTCACGGCTTCAAAACGGGTGGGTTTTCATAAATACACTTTCAACAAAGCCGGAAATGCGAACATTATTTTAGATTTGAATCATCGGGATAAATTACTGGATTCCGAAATTAAAATTATTAATGATAAAAACATTTTGGTTTACCGGAAAAGCGAATCGTGGGCAACGAATCAGCAGATTTGGGTAAAAATTGAGTTCAATCAGCCGATGAATTTTCAAAAAGTTGAGAATAAAGGAATATTCATTTCCAAAAACGTCAAAAAAGGCGAACAGATTTTAGCCAAAGTTTCCTTGTCGTTCACAGGATTTGACGGTGCAGAACTCAATTCTTCAGAAATAAAAGACTGGGATTTTGATAGCGTAAAAAAATCTGCCGAAAAACTTTGGGACAAAGAACTCGCAAAAATTGAAGTGAAATCCGATGATAAGGACAAACTCACGGTTTTTTATACCGCTCTTTATCATTGCTTTACACAGCCGAATGTCGTGAATGATTTAGACGGAAACTATATGGGAATGGACAAAAAAATCCATAAAGCGGACGGTTTTGAATATTACAGCGTGTTTTCGCTTTGGGATACATTCCGAGCGTATCACCCTTTGATGACGCTGATTGACAAAAAACTAACTTCGGATTTCATCAATACTTTTATTAAAATGTATGAACAAGGCGGAAAACTTCCGGTTTGGGAACTCGCCGCCAACGAAACCGAATGTATGATCGGCTATCATTCCGTTTCTGTGATTGCCGATGCGATGATGAAAGGCATCAAAGGTTTTGATTACGAAAAAGCGTATGAAGCCTCTAAAAATTCGGCGATGCTGGATATTTTTGGATTGGATGCTTACAAAATGAACGGATTTATTGCTATTGATGACGAACACGAAAGCGTTTCCAAAACTCTGGAATATGCGTATGACGACTGGTGTATTGCACAAATGGCGAAATTGTTGGGCAAAAATGAAGATTATCAGTATTTTATGACCCGTTCCCAAAGTTGGAAAAATCTTTTCGACCCCGAAACACATCTGATGCGTCCTAAGAAAAACGGAGCGTGGCTGAAACCTTTTGACGGGCGGGAAGTGAACAACAATTACACCGAAGGAAATTCTTGGCAGTATTCGTTTTTTGTTCCGCAGGATATTAACGGACTGATTGAATTTTACGGCGGAAAAGAAAATTTTGAGAAAAAATTAGACGAAATGTTTTCGCTTCCGTCAGCAACAACGGGCAGAGAACAGGTGGATATTACCGGACTTATCGGACAGTATGCACACGGAAACGAACCGAGCCATCACGTTGCCTACCTTTATAATTTTGTCGGAAAACCCGAAAAAACAAAAGAAAAAGTGCATTTCATTCTCGATAATTTTTATAAAAATTCGCCTGACGGGCTGATTGGAAATGAGGATTGCGGACAAATGTCGGCTTGGTATATTTTGAGTTCAATGGGAATTTATAATGTAACTCCGGCGCAAAATCAATGGGAAACGGTAGAACCGTATTTTGATAAAGTGAAAGTAAATTTTGAAGACGGAACTTCGGAAATCATCACGAAAAAAACTCCGGCGAAAAAGCTGAAATATTTCGGATTTGATATGAGAAATATGTATTGCAAAATAAATTATGAAAAGAATTTTATTACCGTTCCTTATTTTGAATATGAAAGCCAATCATTCGGCGATAAAATGAAAGTGGAAATCAAATCGCTGAATCCGAAAGATGAGATTATTTATCAATTTAAAGATGCAAAAGGAAAAGAAGGTTGGGAAAGAATATACAAAACGCCTATTGAAATATCATCTTCTACGAATATTATTGCTAAAGTTGCAGACGGAAAAAAGTATAGTAAATATGTTTCCGCACAATTCTACAAAAAACCAAACAATTATTCCGTAACGCTGATTTCAAAATACAATCCGCAATATCACGCCGGAGGAAAAGACGGATTAGTGGACGGAATCTACGGCTCAGAAAACTGGCGGAAAGGCGATTGGCAAGGTTATCAAAGTCAGGATTTTGAAGCAATTATTGATTTAAAAGAGACGAAACACATTACCGAAATTTCCTCCAATTATTTGCAGGATTCCCGCTCGTGGATTTTGTTTCCGACAAAAGTGGAATATTACGTTTCCGCTAACGGAAAAGATTATTTCTTAATGGAAACCGAAAATATTTCCGTCGAACCTTTTGATTATGAAATAAAAACAAGAAAAATAACGTCAAAAATTCTTCCGACCGATGCACGTTTTGTGAAAGTGAAAGCGTATAATTTCGGGAAACTTCCGGAAGGACATCAGGGTTTTGAGGGAGATGCGTTTATTTTTGTAGATGAGATTGAGGTGAAGTAGCGTCATTGCGAGCGAAGCGAAGCAATCCTTAACTAAAAGGGAAATTCTTTCAACAGATTACTTCGCTTCGCTCGCAATGACGAACCTTAATTCAAAAACACCTCATACTTCTGCATCGAGTTGATGACTTCCAGCAAATCGCCGTCCAGATTGACGTGGCTTTTCATTGACACCAGTTCGACGTGGGAATTGTCTTCCGGATTTTTCACATAGAAACTCAACTTTTGTTTTCCCTCAGACTGCACCATATTTTCACGGAAAAAATCCAAATCGTCTTTCCTCAGATCATTCACATCCATTACCACTGTAAGGCTTCTGGCAAATTTTTCAAAGGCTTCTTTCAGGTCGTAAACATCGTTTACATTTACGAAAACCCGCCCATCAGCAAGCTGCGCGAATTTAATTTTAAAAATAAGAAAACGCTGAACATCAATTTTATCGCGAAGTTTCATATAATCTCTGTCGCCCAAACGGAAACTGTAACTTCCGCTGTAATCTTCCAACACCACAAAAGCCAGTTTTTCACCACTTCGGTTGCCGTCCCGAACCGTGTATTCCGTTACTAATCCGGCAACGGTGTATTCTTTTCCTTTTTCCCGCAAAGCCTGTTTTTCTTTCCACGAAAGTTTATCATTGAATAATTCCGGCTGCTGCGTGGAAGCAATTTCATCTTTGAAAGCATCAATTTCATCTAAATTTAAAAATCCGAAACTGCCTTTCGGTTCGGCTTTTTTCACGGGCTTTTCTTCTAAAATTTCTTCTTCTCCGTCTAAAATTTCGTCTGAAATTTCCAGTAATTCTGTATCAATTTCCTTATCGTCGGTTTCGGACGGCAGAATTACTTTTTCCGGTTCGATGAATTCGGATTTTTTGGCTTCCACCACTTCTTTACGGCTTAATGCTCCCTGCAAAAATCTATACTGATATTTGAATTCATCCAGCGGATGTGCAGAAAGGTAGAATCCGATTGTTTCCTTTTCCTTGTTGAGTTTGTGCATATTCGGCCATTCCGGAGCGGGATTGATTTTCGGCGGTTCGATGCGGACTTCATCGGCAAAATCGGCGAAAAGGGAATTTTCCATTTCGTTTTTGCTGTCCTGAAAACTCTGTCCGTAACGTAAAAGTTTTTCAATATTCGTTCTTCCCGTATTGTCGATGTCGAAATACTGCGCTCTGTGGTACTTGTCGATTTCGTCAAAAGCACCTGCCACAACCAAACTTTCCACTACTCTTTTATTTACCTGCCCGCTCGGAACTCTCTGGAAAAAATCAAAAACATCCGCAAAACGTCCGTCTTTCCGTGCCTCTACGATGCTTTCACTCGGACCTTCTCCGATTCCTTTTATCGCTCCCAAACCGAAGCGAATTTGTCCTCTTTCGTTTACCGCAAATTCATACTGACTTTCATTCACATCAGGTCCTAAAACATCTACGCCCATACTTTTGCAGTCCTCCATAAACATTGTAATCTGCGAAGTATTGTTAATGTTATTCGACATTACACTCGCCATATATTCCGCAGGATAATTGGCTTTTAAATAAGCGGTTTGATACGCAATATAAGCATAACAAGTAGAGTGAGATTTGTTGAACGCATATTCCGCAAAGGCTTTCCAGTCGTTCCAGATTTTCTCTAATTTTTCGGCATCGAGATTGTTCTTCTTTCCGCCTTCGATGAATTTCGGGTACATTTTATTCAGCACGTCAATCTGCTTTTTCCCCATTGCTTTTCTCAAAGTATCGGCTTCCCCTTTCGTAAAATTCGCCAGTTTTTGGGAAAGAAGCATTACCTGCTCCTGATAGACGGTAATTCCGTAGGTTTCTTCGAGGTATTCCTTGCATTCTTCGAGGTCGTAAACGATTTCTTCAATGCCGTGTTTTCTGTTAATGAAATTCGGAATATATTTAATCGGACCAGGACGATACAAGGCGTTCATCGCTATTAAATCTGCGAAAACAGTAGGTTTCAGTTCACGCATATATTTCTGCATTCCAGCACTTTCGTATTGGAAAATACCGACAGTTCGTCCTTCCTGAAAAAGTTTATAGGTATTTTCATCATCGAGCGGAATTTTATCGGGGTCGATGTCAATTCCGTGACGGTCTTTGATGAGTTTAATGGCGTGTTTGATAATAGTTAAAGTCCTCAAACCCAAAAAGTCCATTTTCAGAAGTCCGGCACTTTCCGCTACGGAGTTATCAAACTGAGAAACCAGAATATCCGCATCTTTCGCCGCTGTGGTAATCGGAACGAGATTGGAAATATCTTCCGGCGTAATAATTACACCACAAGCGTGAATTCCCGTATTTCGGATACAGCCTTCCATTTTCTGCGCCGCTGAAAGAACGGAATACCGCTCATCATTCGGATTTTCGAGAATGGTTTTCATTTCTTCCGCCAGAACTTTGTCTTCGGGAGCGAGTTTATCGATTTTCTCAAAGGCTTTCGCAATGTTCATTCCCGGAACGGACGGCACCAATTTCGCAATATTATTGGTCGCAGGAATCGGAACATCCAAAACACGACCTGCATCTTTTATCGCCGATTTTCCGCCCAAAACGGAGTAGGTAATAATCTGCGCCACATTCATTTTTCCGTATTTGTCAATAACCCATTTGATGATTCTGTCACGGCCTTCATCGTCAAAATCAATATCAATATCGGGCATCGAAATACGTTCCGGATTGAGAAAACGCTCAAAAAGGAGGTCGTATTCAATCGGGTCCACATTCGTAATTCCGATGCAGTACGCTACCACAGAACCTGCCGCAGAACCACGTCCGGGACCCACCCAAACTCCCATTTTTCGGGCTTCGTTACAAAAATCCTGAACAATCAAAAAGTAGCCGGGATATCCCGTATTGGCGATAACTTCCAGTTCAAAATCAATCCGTTCTTCGATTTGCTTCGCCAGTTCGCTGTCGCTCGTGTCAGGAGTGATTTCAGCATATCTTTTTCTTGCTCCTTCGTAAGTTAAGTGGCGTAAATAGGCATTTTCTCCTCGTTTTCCGCCGTCTTTCAAATCTTCTGCGTCCTGAAATTCTTCGGGAATATCAAACGCCGGAAGCAAAACATCACGCTTTAATGTATAAGGTTCAAATTTTTGTAAAAATTCTTCGTAAGCCTCGAACGCATCGGGGAAATTGCGGAAAGTCTGCTTTAATTCTTCTGAATTTTTAATGTAATATTCCTGAGTCGGAAGTCCTCTCCGTTTCCCGAAACCTTTTCCAATCGGGGACGACAGTTTTTCGCCGTCTTTGATGCAGAACAGAATATCCTGAACATTGGCATCGGTTTTTTCGGTGTAATAGGTTTCGTTTTGAGCCAGAATTTTCACTTCGTATTTATCTGCAAATTCCAGCAAAACTTCGTTGATGTGTTCTTCCTCGTCGATGCCGTGATTCTGAATCTGCACATAAAAATCATCGCCGAAAGTTTCTTTCCACCATTTGAAAAGTTCCTCTCCTTTTTGCTCTCCGAATTCCAGAATCGTATTCGGAATATCTCCGTAAGTTCCGGCGGTAAGAGCGATTAAATCTTCTTTATATTCCGCAATCATCTGTCTGGAAATTCTCGGAACTCCAAAATAAAATCCGTTCAGATAGCCTAAACTCGATAGTTTTGCAAGGTTTTTATAACCGTTTTGATTTTTTGCCAAAAGAACTACGTTCGTTCTTCTGTCGGGGTCGTCTTTGGTAAACTGTTTCTGTTCGGGACGGTCGGAAATGTAAAATTCACAGCCGAGAACAGGGAGCAAATCATATCTTTTCCCTAAATATTTTTCTTTGTTTTGCTGAAATTCCTTTTCCTTATCTTCTTCTCTGGTCTTGTCTTTTTCCTCCTCATAAGTTTCATTAAATTTTTTACAGGACGAGTTCCAGTTTTCCACTTCGGAAACGAATTTGAAAGCCCCCATCATATTCCCCAAATCCACCAGTCCGACAGCCGGAAAATCTTCGGAAAGTGCCTTTTTCACTAAATCCGAAAGGTGCGAACTCGCCTGCAACGACGAGTAAATACTGTGATTATGAAAATTGAAATACTGCCCGATTTCTACATCGGAAGTATCTCCGAAATCGGTTTTTTTCTTCTTTTTGGAATCCGCAACCTGCCTTCTGATGATGATTCCGAAAGGTTTTACGGGTTCGGGATTTTTCGCTTTGAATTTCTGGACGATGCTTTCGTCAATATTCAAATCTCTTGCGGAAATCACGTCCTGACGCATCAGTTCAAAGAAAACCTGTGCCGTTGCATTTACGTCCGCTGCCGCATTGTGGGCTTCATCGAATTTATGTCCGTATAATTTTTCGTAGATTTCTTCGAGTTTCGGCGATTTGAATTTTCCGCCTTTTCCTCCCGGTAACTGGCAAAAATCCGTTGCGAAAAGCATCGTATCGGCTTTCGGAAGTTCCTGCAAATTGTTTTCGACTTCCTTGCGGAAAAATTCTGCTCCGACAATTTTATAATCGAATTCCACATTTTGCCCGACCCCGAATTTTGCCCGTTTCAGAACTTCATTGAATTCTTCCAAAACTTCTTTTAAATCCCGACCTTCTTCATTGGCAAGTTTGGTCGTAATCCCGTGAATCCTCGACGCATTGAACGGAATATCAAAACCTTCCGGCTTGATGATATAATCCTGATTTTCCAGCAGAGTTCCGTCGTCATCGTGCAACTGCCACGCAATCTGCACCATTCTGGGCCAGTTGTCCGAATCGGAAATCGGGGCGTTAAAATTCTGCGGTAATCCGGTGGTTTCCGTGTCAAAAACTAAATACATCTGCGAAAAATTTTGCTATCGAGCAAAGTTAATGAGAATAGTTCCGTAATGCAAGAAATGCGGATAACTCATGGATGATTACTGTGTGATTATTGGTTTTTCGGTATTTCCGGAGGGCTAATCTGAATGTTGGTAGGAGTATCAAGCCGGATTCCGTCCGTTGTAAGTCTTTCGTTTATTTTCATGATGGCATCGCTTTTTATTAAGGAAAAATTTTCTTCTTTTTCAATCCAAAAACTTGCCTGTATGGTGAAAAAACCTTGTTTTACATCCGTAAAAATCACTTTTGCCTCATCGGTTTTGTCGGTGTTTTTCAGTTTTTTTATTTCGTCCAGCATACTGTTTCTGGCTTTTGAAATGTCTTCACCCATCGGGATTTCAAAGTCAATAATCACTTTTTTTTGAGGAGAAGCCGTGATATTATAAAAAGGTGCGCTGAAAATCACCTGATTCGGAATGTAGATTTTTTTGCCGTCTTCCGTGATAAGTTTTGTGGTGAGAAAACCTATTTCCTGCACTTTTCCGGAATGGCTTCCTATGGTAATGTGATCGCCGGTTTTAAAGGCTTTGTCAATCCCGACCAACATTCCCGAAAAAATCGACGAAACCAAATCTTTCAGAGCAACTCCTGCGATGACTCCGGCAACTCCCAGACTTCCGATGAATTTCCAGAGGAATCCGTTCAGTCCCATTATTTCTAATGCAATGAAAGCTCCCAGAATTAGAATTAAAAACCGGAATATACTGATTAATGTATTTAAAGAGTTTTGCTGTGCACTTTTGGGAAATATGCGATGAAATAATTTTACGGCAATTTTGCTGAGGTAATTGCTAAAAGCAAAAAAAAGCAAAAATACGATGATTCCCACAATGAGCCGGGGTGTCATTTCTGCGAACTGTTCATACCACTTATCCAAAGTTCTCCATACGAGGTCGATGTATTGTACGCTTTCTTCTTTTATTGTATCGCTTGTCATACCCTATTTTGAATACAAAATTAGTTTTTTTAAACAAAAAATTTGCAAATTCAAATAACTCTACTAAATTTGTAGACTATTAATTTAAAACTTTACAATATGTCAATCAGATTAGGCGACACAGCACCCGACTTCAAAGCGGATTCTTCATTGGGAGAAATCGGATTTCATGAATTTTTAGGAAATTCGTGGGGAATTTTATTTTCGCATCCTGCGGACTACACGCCGGTGTGTACCACGGAACTTGGAATGACTTCCAGACTGAAATCCGAATTTGAAAAGCGGAATACCAAAGTTATCGCTTTGAGCGTAGACGGCGTGGAAGACCACAAAAGCTGGATAAATGATATCAACGAAACGCAGGAAACGGAAGTGCAGTTTCCTATTATCGCAGATAAAGACAAAAAAGTTTCCGAATTGTATGATTTCATTCATCCGAATGCATCTGCAACGGCAACAGTGCGTTCTCTGCTGATTATTGACCCTGATAAAAAAGTAAGACTTATTATTACTTATCCGGCTTCTACTGGAAGGAATTTTGATGAAATTCTCCGTGTTTTGGATTCGCTCCAGCTTACGGACAGCGAAAAAATAGCCACTCCGGTAAACTGGAAATACGGCGATGATGTGATTGTTCCGCCAGCAATTTCAACAGAAGAGGCGAGAAAAATTTTCCCGAAAGGTGTTACGGAAATCAAGCCGTATTTGCGTTATACGCCGCAACCGAATAAATAGCTTCTAAATCAGAATCCTTTCAGTGCCTTAAAAGGATTTTGTTTATTCAGATTTTTATTTAGATTATTAAACCTCATGGGTTTTCAAAAATCCATGAGAGTTTTTATTACTGATAACCAGCGTTTTACTGAAAAATTAAAATAAAACTAAAATTTATTACCCTACTTATTTGGTAGACTAAAAAATTTTTTACATTTTTGCCTCATCAAATCGAAAGAAATGCTCACAGCTACATGTCATAAAATGAGAAAAATGTTCAATCCACTCAGGAAATGAATGGGATAAGGTTTGTTTTTTTTTTCAGGCTTCACCATTCGTGAAGCCTGTTTTTGTTTAATTTTTAAAATATATTCTATGTTACATACTCATTTATCAACATCAAACAATAATTTAAACGGAAGCCGGAAAACGCTTTTGCTCGAAATAGAACTCAACGGGAAAATCCCATTGGAAAATATTCTGAATACGATTTATGAAAAATTCGGTTTTGTGTACAAGATTATCACTGCCGAGATTGAATTTTATAACGGACAGAATTTCGGGATTGTGCAATTAGAAATCGAAACGGAATATGATAAACACCATGAACTCGAGCATTATCTGAATCGCTCGAAACTGCTGAACACTTTTATTGAATACAGAACAAAAAAGGCTGTATAAATTACAGCCTTTCAATATCAGCACCAAGTGCCTTTAGTCTTCCGTCTATATTTTCGTAGCCTCTGTCGATTTGTTCAATATTGTGAATCAAGGATTTTCCTTCGGCGGAAAGTGCGGCAATCAGCAGAGCGTTTCCTGCACGAATATCGGGTGAAGTCATCACCGTTCCGCGCAGAGGATATTCGTGGTTGAGCCCTACAACAGTTGCTCTGTGTGGGTCGCAGAGGATAATCTGAGCGCCCATATCAATTAATTTGTCGACGAAGAACAATCGGGATTCAAACATTTTCTGATGAATCAGAACCGTTCCTTTTGCCTGAGTTGCCACAACCAGAACAATCGAAAGCAAATCCGGCGTGAATCCCGGCCACGGCGCATCGGAAACTGTAAGAATCGAGCCATCGATGAATTTATGGATTTTATAATGTTCCTGTGCAGGAATGATGATGTCGTCGTTACTCTGTTCCAGCTCAATTCCAAGTTTTCTGAACATATTCGGAATCACGCCCAACTGATTCCAGTGGACGTTTTTAATGGTAATATTGGATTTGGTCATCGCCGCCAGCCCAATCCACGAGCCTATTTCCACCATATCGGGAAGCATCGTATGTTCTGTTCCGTGAAGGTGGGAAACGCCCTCAATCGTTAATAAATTAGAACCGATTCCCGAAATATTCGCACCCATTCTGTTCAGCATTTTGCATAATTGCTGGAGGTATGGTTCGCAGGCTGCGTTGTAAATTCTGGTTTTTCCTTTGGCTAAAACGGCTGCCATGATGATATTGGCAGTTCCGGTAACGGACGCTTCTTCGAGGAGAATGAATTTTCCGTGAAGTTCTTTTGCTTTTAACGAATAGAAAAATTCTTCCTCATCATAAGAAAATTCCGCTCCCAATTCCACAAATCCCTGAAAATGTGTATCTAATCTTCTTCTTCCTATTTTGTCTCCGCCCGGAGTAGGCATGTATGCTTCTCCGAAACGGGCAAGCATCGGCCCTAAAAGCATGATAGAGCCTCGAAGTTTCGCTCCGTCTTTTTTAAATTCCTTTGATTTTATATAATCGAAATTGACTTCATCCGCTTTAAAAGTGTAGTCGCCGTGTCCGTTTTTGGTGATTTTCACTCCGAAATCTCCGAGAATTTCAATGAGCCTGTTCACATCGTGAATATCCGGAATATTCTGAATTCGTACTTCTTCATCAGTCAGAAGGACTGCGCAGAGAATCTGCAGTGCTTCGTTTTTAGCACCCTGCGGAGTGATTTCTCCGTGAAGCTGTTTTCCGCCTCGTATTTGAAAAGTTCCGCTCATTATTTTTTCTTTTTATTCTGATTTTGATTTCTTCTGTGATTGTGCTTCTGGTTTTGGTTTTTGCTACTCCTGTTGGTGGAGTAGTAGATTTTGCTTTTTTCCAGAGTATCGATTCCCGTTAAATCCAGCCGGTTTTCGGAAAGTTCTTTCAAATGCCTGAAAATCACATCATCGGTTACGTGTTCTTTGTTGTAAACATTGTAGGATTTTTTCATATTGTTGGCAATGACTTCTATCAATGCTTCTTTCTCTCCACCGTCGCTGAGTTCAATCGCTTTATCAATAAGCTGGAGAATACTTTTTCCGTAAAATTTAAAATCACCCTGAAGTTTCGGATATTCCATTTTCTTCGGCTTTTCTGCCAGTTCTTCGGGAGTCGGAAATGGGTAGGGAGCATCTACGTCCAAATCATAATTCGCAAGGATGAAAAGATGGTCCCAGAGCTTGTGTTTATAGTTTTCCTCATCGCGGAGCTGCGGATTTCTCTGCCCCATAAAGTCAACAATGGCGTTTGCCATTTCGTTGCGTTTTTCTTTATCGGAAAGTTCTTTGCAGCGTTCCACGAGCTGTTGGATGATTCTGCCGTATTCGGGCATATTGAGGTGCGTTCTGTGCGTATTGTATTCCATAAGTTGCAAATATAAACATTTACTGTTCAAGGTTCAATGTTTAAAGTTCAAAGTTTTGAGTGTTTTTTTTCGCTACATGGGTAAACAACCCTTTCAGAATTTCAACTTTGAAAAGATTGTATAGTATTATTCAATAAATTTCTTGTGTTCTTCGTTTGTGGGAAGCAGACAGTTTTGCGAAGCGAGTTTCATCCGTCTTGCTGCGATTTGGTCATAAATTTTATCCGATAAAATTTTTGGTAAAAAATTCAAACCTGACAAAACAACATATTTCCCGCCGAGTAATTTTGCTATTTTTGAAACGGCTTCGGATTTTACCAGATAAAATGAATTTGGTTTCCACAAATAAAGGGTATTGAAACTCTTATTTTCAAGTCCTCTTTCCTTTAAAAATCTCTGCCCGAATTCCGACTGCAATTCTGAAAAACGGAACAAATCTTTTTTATCGTTTTTCAAAATCCATTGCACCCAATGATTGCAGAAACCGCAATCACCGTCGTAGAAAACGTAATATTTGGATGTGTCCATTTTATTGTTTTTCCGGTTTTGGTTCTTCCTCCGGAAGATTGTTGGAAACTCTTGTTTCTTCTTCGATTCTTTTGAAATAATTAATCATTTCGGTTTTTTGGGCATCGGTCATTTTGGCCTCATCATGTATCAGCAGATAACTTTCCAGCGGCATTGCGTCGTGTTCCACCATTTCTGCGGCTTCTTCCAATTTGTGAGCCTGTCTTTTCGGTTCGTAAGTCGCAAAAGTGGAAAAATTCAGTTCTTTTCTGCCTTCTTTGATGTGATTTTGCAGAAACCAACCGAAAGGCTGAACATAAGAATACCACGGATATTTGGTTTCGTTGGAATGGCAGTCGTAGCAGGAGTTTCGGATTTGTGAAGCAATGGTTTCAGGCGTTTTTTTAATGGTCAAAAAATCCATTCCTTTATTGACAGGCGGATTGGTTTTCTCTATCTGAAAAAATTGCAGAAAAATAAAAATCAGAAACAGAAGGGTAACTATTTTTTTCATAATGAATCGTTTTCTCAATCGAAGATACAAAAAGAAAACGAAAAACAAAACCTTTCGGGAAAGAGAAATTATGATTTTATTTTAGAGCCTGTTTAAATTTTACCGAAATTTAAACATCCTATGTTAAAATCCAAATTCTAAAAGTTAATTTTTTTCCCTTTTTTAAATATAATTTGGTTGATATTTTTGCTTGTTGTTTATGATTCCGAAAGCCTGCCTTAAAAGT
>JASGDB010000079.1:0-2668 GCA_049841315.1 Bergeyella sp.
CGCAGAAGCAAAAGCCGTCGGGCAATGGATTGTAAATTACGCCATGACCAATCCGGAGTTCCGAAATTCTGAAACATGGAGTAACTTTGTTCACGCAGATTTGCAGTTTCAACAATGGGCTATAAACTTTCTGAATCAAAACCCCAATACAACTTGGACACAGTTTGAGAATTGGTTTATGGGAACAAGTGAAGGAAAAGCAGGGGAAGATTATGATGCATCATATTGGGAGGATCCAAATCTTACTTTTCCACAACAAAACTTACCGAGTTGGCAAGATTATTACAATGCTTTTCCTAAAGATGCTAATGGAAAAGGATTGTCGGGTCCCGCAATATATGAATTAGTTAAAGGAACTCCAAAAGCACTAAGAGATGGAGTATTAAATGATAATGATCCCAATAACGATGAAGATTATGATAATGCTTGTGCATTAAGGGTGTCAAGGGCGTTGAATTATTCTGGAATAGTAATACCATATTTACCCAATCAAACATTTAAAGGAGGTGATGGTAAATATTATTTTTTAAGTGCAAAAAAATTAAACGCTTGGATGCGTAAAACATTTGGAACTAAGCCGGCTAATCCAAATCACATTCATATCACTGGGACTCAAGCAGGGCAAAATGGAAAAAATTTACCAAATTTATTGAAAGATCAAAATTTATCTTTACCAAATAATCCCGTATATTACAAAGGAATTTATTCTTTGGTATCGAGTAATCCAAATTGGGCTTCAGGACACGCTGACATACTACAACCTAATGGAATATGTATTAATGGTTGCCATTTTTATGATGCACCCATAGCTTATATTGATGTATGGATATTACAATAGTTTATTTAAATTTATCTCCAATGAAAACTATAAAATTTATTCTGTTCTTTCTTTTTTTGTTCTTTTTCTTTTCCTGTTCCATCAATGAAAAGCAAAAGTTTGCATATAGGGGCGTAAATCAAAAAAATAATGCCCAAAACTTTTATACTAAAAGATTTCGAGATGTTGTTTTTTACAAATGCTTAAGATACGGATATGGAGATAATCTAAATATGGAAATTGGGAAATTAATGGCTCAAAAAGATTTATTCAGTCCTTCTGATGATGACCCTGACCTAAAAATAGATTCTATACAAAATATATTGGCAAAAAAAATAATGAGCAGTATTCCTCCTCCATATATTCACTTAGAGGATGAAAAAATGCTTGAAAGTAAAAATTTTATTATTTCTACTTGTTTGAGTTATTATGAAAGCAGAGATTTAGATTCGATAGCAAAAAAAATGTATAAAGAAAAAGTGAAACAAGATAAAAAAATATGGGGCAAAGATTATAAATAAGGGATATGCAGATATGATATCCCCACGCTGGCGCGAGCGTCCACGCTTGTGCCAATGACAAAAAGGACACGAGCCAGAGGCTCGCGCCAGCAGTGGGGAAATAGGAGGAGAATTAATGCAATTCTATGTAAATTATAAAACAAATACATGTGCTTTAAGAACATCGCGTGCGTTAAACTATTCTGGGGTGATTATTCCTAAAATCAATGGTCAAACATATAAAGGGAAAGATGGCAAATATTATTTTAAATCTGCTTATCAACTAAACCTGTGGATGCGTAAAACATTTGGAACGAATCCTGCTACTTCAACAACTCCATACAATCCAAATCATCTGCAAATTTCTGGAGTACAAGCAGGACAACACGGACAAAATTTGCCGGGTTTATTAAATGGAAAGAAAGGAATTTATTCAATTTACTCTAGTGATTTTAATTGGGCTTCTGGGCATGCAGATGTTCTATATGATAATGCAACTTGTGGAAATGGTTGTCATTTTGGGGATGCTCCAATATTCAGATTAGATGTTTGGATTTTAAATTAGATATTATGAAAAATATTGTTTTTATTTTTATTCTCACTATAATATATAGTTGTTCAACTTTAGAAAGTTTTAATTACAATCAATCCAAAAACCCATGGGAAAATGCCTTTAAAGATCATGTTTTCTTTAAATGTATAAAAGAGAGTTATAAAAATGATTCTATTATTTTTAGAAAATTGACTACTCCTGATTTATTTAATCCGTATGATGGTATTTCAATAGAAGAAATTAAACTTGCTGAAAAAATTGGAAAAGAAATTATAACAAAAATTCCACCACCAAAAATGTGTGAAGAATGCAATAAAGGAGAAAATTATTATATGGCAAATTGTTTACATTATTATAAAAGTAAGAATTTAGACTCAATAGCAAAAAAACTCTATAAAGAAAAGATGAAACAAGATAAAAAAATATGGGGCAAAGATTATAAATAAGGGATATGCAGATATGATATCCCCACGCTGGCGCAAGCGTCCCGCTTGTGCCAATGACAAAAAGGACACGAGCCAGAGGCTCGCGCCAGCGAGGGGGCATATACTCAACCAAAGGGAGGAGTGAAATCTATAAGAGTATGGGTGTTAAATTAGAAAATATGAAAAGTATTACGTTAATATTACTTATGTGTTTTTTATTTTCTTGTTCTGTTTCAAAGGAATTAAGGGCTCTTCGCCATTTTGTATGGAAAAAAAATATCCATATTATTTTAAAATGACCTCGGAAACGGAGGCGTTAAAAATTTTAAAGAATTTTCGTTAAGAAATCGACCAGATTCGCCGATTCCATTGA
>JASGDB010000080.1:0-25887 GCA_049841315.1 Bergeyella sp.
CGATATTTGTATATCTGCAGTCTCTCTGTCTTTTTCCTGTTGCTTTTTCCAATGTATTCTTCTAAATGATTTTTTTTAACTTTTAGTATATTGAATATTTACTTTGCAAACTTATCACAGGCTCTAATTATAAATTAAATTTTTCCTACTTTTGAAACTATGATTAAAGCTAAAAATATCCATAAATTTTACGGAGACCTTGAGGTGCTGAAAGGCGTTGATATTCACATCAAAGAAGGAGAGGTGGTTTCCATAGTCGGGGAATCGGGTGCGGGAAAATCTACGTTGCTTCAGATTCTCGGAACGCTTGACAGACCGACTGACCCCGAAACATTCAAAACAGAAATAACGATAGAGGGAAAATCCTATATGAACATGAAAGACAGTGAACTTTCCCGTTTCAGGAACGAAAATATCGGGTTTGTGTTTCAGTTTCATCAGCTTCTTCCGGAGTTTACCGCTTTGGAAAACGTCCTGCTTCCTACGCGTATTGCAGGAAAAGGGAATGACAGAGAAGTGTTGGACAAAGCCTATTCTCTTTTTGAAGATTTGAAAATCACAGAGAGAATCCACCATAAGCCGAGCCAGATTTCGGGTGGTGAAGCGCAGAGAGTTGCCGTTGCACGGGCATTGATTAATTCCCCGAAAATCATTCTTGCCGATGAACCTACAGGAAATCTGGATTCTAAAAATGCGGATGACCTGCATCAGCTTTTCTTTGATTTGAGGGATAAATACAATCAGACTTTCGTGATTGTTACGCATAACAACGGACTTGCCGATATCACCGACAGAAAATTGGTGATGAAAGACGGACTTATTTTATGAGTGATGGGTGATGGGTGATGGGTGATGGCTGGAAGATGGAAGGTGGGAGATGGAAGATGGCGGGGTGTTTTAAAAATAACTGACAATGAATAAACTTGTTTTTTTATTTCTTCTGATTTCTTTTCTCGGGTATTCTCAGGAAAAGCAGTTCGCCCTACCTGAAAGTAAAATTTCCGAGATTAAAAATTTTGTAAAAGGCTCAAAATACAATCAGGACATTGCTTTTTTCATTAATTTTAAAATCGCTTCCGGAAAATACCGCTTCTTTATTTACGATTTGAAAAACGGAAAAATTCTGGAAAAAGGAATCGTTTCGCATGGTTCAGGTTCGGTGGTTAAAAATTCAACGCAATTAGCGTTCAGCAATACCGAAAATTCTTATCAGTCTTCGTTGGGAAAATATGAAATCGCCAATTCTTATGTCGGAACATTCGGAAAATCTTACCGCCTGAAAGGTTTGGATAAAACCAACAGTAATGCGATGAAACGAGCGATTGTACTACATTCTCTGGATTGCGTACCGGATTCCGAATCCGAAAATCCGGCGTGCCTGAGTTTAGGCTGCCCGATGCTTTCACCGAAATTTTTTACAACAACAGCAAAATATATCGACAGCTCGAAAAAAACAATCGTATTATACGCTTTTTATTAAATTTAAGACAACCCTGAACTTTAAACCTTAAACTTTAAACCTTGAACCTAAAATCCCTTGCCGAAGACGACCGACCGAGAGAAAAATTTCTGCTGAAAGGCAGAAATGCACTTTCGGATTCCGAACTTCTCGCCATCATTATGGGAAGCGGAAATCGTGAAGAATCTGCAGTAGATTTGGCAAGAAAAATTCTGAATTCCACAGGAAATAACTGGAATACGCTTTCGAGGCTTTCGTTGAAAGATCTAATGAAATTCAACGGAATAGGGGAGGCAAAAGCCGTTTCCATTGCGGCAGCTCTTGAAATCGGAAGAAGAAAAGCGCAGCAGGAAGTTCCGCAGAAAATCAAAATTTCAGATGCAAAAACTGCTTATGAAGTTTTAAGCCCGTGGCTTGAAGATTTGCAGACCGAAGAATTTTGGGCAGTTTTTCTCAATCAGAGCAATGAAATTATTTACCGCTCACAGCTCACCAAAGGCGGAATTTCGGAGACGATTGTGGATGTGCGGATACTTTTCAGAACGGCACTGGAGCATTTTGCAACCGGAATTATCGTGGCTCACAATCATCCGTCGGGAAGCCTGAAACCGAGTGAAGCGGATATCAAAGTTACCCGAAAGGTAAAAGAAGCAGGCAAAGTTTTGGATATCAACATTATTGACCATTTAATTATTTCCCATAAAGGATTTTTCAGTTTTGCAGAAGAAGGTTTGTTATGATTAAGAGATTGAAATACCACGAAATAGATTTTGAAAAATATTCCCGAAGTATCGAAAATTCGGTACAGAAAAATTTCTATGCAAAAAAAGAGATTCTTGACCAGCTTTGTGAGGAATGGCAGCTGTTAATAAAGGATGATTACGATTTTGTAATGCCTGTTCCCATAAAGAAAAAATATGCGTTGGAGTTTGTTTTGATGCCTTTGTTTTGTCAGCAACTCGGGGTTTTTGGTAAAGAAATAAATGAAAAAACAGAACAGGAGTTTCTAGATTTTTTTTGCAAAAATTATCGTATTGTTAATTATTCGTTTAATTTCCGAAATACTTTTCTGCAGGATATTAAAAGAAAGAAAAACTATTATATTGAAAAATCCGATTACAAAACGCTTCGGAAATATTATTTTAAAGGAAGAAAATCAACCGTAAAATCGGCACAGTATCTTCATTTTAAAGAGGTGGAACTTTCGGATGTACGGATTTTTATCAGAGAAAATTTTAAAGGTTTGCAGAAAATCAGTGATGTTGAAAAATTCTTCCGATACCTCAATTTTCTTCAAGAAAAACAGCAACTGAAACTATTTGGCTCTTTCAAAGATTGTGACTTAACCAATCTGGCAATATTGATTGATGACGGTAAAACGTATGCATTATTAGGACTTATTAATAATGAAAAATTTCGGTCAGATAATGGTGCTTCTTTTTTGATTGACAGGATTTTGCAAGAGACCATTCATCAAAAATCTTTTGATTTTATGGGTGGAGGAATTCGTGGTATTGAAGTTTTTTTTAAAAGTTTTGGTGCAGCGTTACAGGAATATTCAGTCATTGAAAATTCAAAAAAAGAACTTTTCAAAAAAGTATTGAGAATGCGTTTTTAAAGTAATTGTTTAGAAATTAAAGTTTTTTTGTAAGTTTATAGAATAATATGGATTATGAAGAGGATTCTGAAAAAACTCAATTCTTTTGCAGGGATTTCTGCCGGATTTCCTTTGTCTTATATGATTCCCGTTTATCATTGTGTTTCGGACGAATATCTTCCGCATATCAAAAATATTATCCGGTACAAAAACAGCAGGGATTTTGAAAAAGATTTAGACTATATTTCTAAAAATTTTGAATTTATCGACTGGAATTTTTTCAAAGAAAACTATCAGAAAAAGAGCGGAAAACCTTATGCTTTGCTTACTTTTGATGACGGTCTGGCAGAATTCAGGGATGTGGTAATGCCGGTTTTGAAAAGAAAAGGAATTTATGCTGTCAATTTTATCAATCCCGAATTTATCGGAAACAAGGATTTGATGTATCGCTGTAAGGCAAGCCTGTTAGCTGAAAAAGTAAAAGGTATTTCTCCTGCATTGTTGAACTTTTTAGGGATTAAAAATAATTCTGTGGAAGAAGCAGAAAAAGTCATTCTTTCTATCGGTTTTCATCAAAGAGCGAAATTTTCAGAGATTGCAGAACTGTTGGATGTGGATTTTGCGGATTATTTGAGTAAGCATAAAGTTTATCTGGATTTTGATGATTTGGTTTTTGCCCAAAACGAAGGTTTCGGAATTGCGGCTCACAGTTGGAATCACGCTCGTTATCAGGAACTTTCACTTTCAGAACAATTGGAAACCACGCAAAAATCCCTTGATTATATACGCGAAAATCATTTTTTGGATGAAGTTTTCGCATTTCCTTTCACCGATTTCGGAATACAAAATGCGTTTTTTGAAACTTTATTTTCCAAAAATCAAAACCTTATCTTTACATTCGGAACGGCAGGAATAAAAACCGACAGTTTCCCGAAAAATCTGCAACGGATTTCTATGGAAAACGGTTTTTCCGCAAAAGAGGAAATCGCATTTGAAAAAAATTATTTCTGGCTTAAAAAATTCCTGAACAAAAATGTAATTCACAGAAAATGATTGTACTGAAAACCTATAACAAGCAGGATTTGGAAACCCTTATAAAATCGGAGGAGTTTTCAAAATTTCCGTTTTTGCCGGTGAGTTTTCACAGAGCGGTTTCGCATACCAAAAATCCGAGAGCTTTGGAAAACGACACGCTTCTGATTCTGGCTTTTGAGGACGAAAAACTGGCGGGTTATATCGGAGTTTTGCCAGACGATATTTTTCATCAGGATAAAAAATTTCATATCGGCTGGCTCAGTACATTATTCGTTCATCCGGATTTTCGAGGAAAAAAAATTGCGCAGAAATTACTGTCAAAAGCCTGTGAAGAATATGACAACCATATTTTAATTACAGAATTTACACCGGAAGCGGAAAACATGTATCTCAAAAGCGGAAATTTTGAATATCTGAATCCGTTGTATGGGCGTACATTTTATTACCGTTTCAATCTGAAAGAGATTCTTCCGGCAAAAAAAGAAAGCTATAAAAAATTCCAGCCTTTGCTAAGGTTTACGGACTTTATGGGAAATGCGGTTTTGAATTTAGGATATTCTGTAAGTTCTTCTGATTTTAAAAATGTTAAAATAACCAATAAGATAGATGAAGAAACGGCAGATTTTATCAGAAAAAATGAAAACCATAACAGTTTCAGCAGAAATCTGGAAGAACTCAGCTGGTTTATTAATTATCCGTGGATTTTGCATAATTCTAAAAAAGACAGCAACGAGAAAAGGGAGTATCTGTTTTCAGATTATGAACCTCAGTTTGAATACCTCATTCTGAAAATTTACGATAAGGATGTTTTGACTGATATTTTAATTTTGTCCGTTAGAAACAGTACGCTGAAACTGCATTATTGGTTTGGAAATTCCAATTCGGAAAAATGTGCAGAAGTTCTTCATCGGTACATTCTGAAAAATAAAATTATCTGTTTCATCTGTTTTCATGAGAAAATCAATCATTATCTTGATACAAAATTCAGTCTTTATAAAAAAGAAAGAATCAGGAAGTTTTTTATCCATAAAGAATTGAAACATCGTCTGGATAGTGAAGGTTTTGTATTTCAGGCTGCTGCTGGAGATGGAGATTGCATTTTTTTCTGATAAAATTCGTTTGATTTTTGCCGAATATTAAAAAAATAGGTTCTTTAATATTCGTGAAACTGTAAAATATTAGTAATTTTGCACTCTCAAATTATGTCAGATCTATCCAATCTCCTACCGTATGCAGTAGCCATTCTCATCGCAATTCCGTTTCTGGTGTTGTTCAGGCAGTTTGTGTATACGTATATTTCGTTAAAGGAAAGAGAACTCAGAACATTGGGCATAAAAGAGGGAAACGACCTGCGTTTTCAGGCTTTTGAAAGAATGACGCTCTTTCTGGAAAGAATAAAACCGTCTAATCTCGTTAGCCGTTTTGACAAATCTCTTGAGCCTCACGAATTCCTTTTTCTCACCGAAAAAAACATTCAGGAAGAGCTGGAATACAACAATTCTCAACAGATTTACATCAGCAGCGTAAACTGGACGAATATTATTTCAACAAAAGAAAAGCTGATTAAAATATTGCATTCCACCTATGAAGGATTAGGAGCAAATGCCGATTTGGAAGATTTCAAATCCGTTTTTCTCCTTAATTATATCAATGAAGGCGATTTTATTTCGGAAACGATTGACGAACTCAAAAAAGAACTTTTAATATTAAATTATAACGCATAACATGATACCAAACTTTAAAGCACATCCGTGGCACGGGATTTCAGCAGGAGAAGATGCGCCGAATGTCGTAAATGTATTTGTGGAAATCGTTCCCTCAGATACCATAAAATATGAAGTAGATAAAGAAACCGGCTACCTGAAAGTGGACAGACCACAGCAGTTTTCCAATATTATTCCCGCTCTTTACGGTTTTGTGCCGAGAACGTATTGCTATGACGAAGTGATGAAAATTGCCGTGGAATGTGGTGCAGATGACGTAAAACAGGGCGATTGCGACCCTCTGGATATTTTGGTGCTGAGTTCGCACAATATTCACGCCGGCGGAATGTTGATGGAAGCCATTCCCATCGGCGGTTTCAAAATGATTGACAAAGGCGAAGCCGATGACAAAATTATTGCCGTGATGAAAGGCGACCACGCTTTCGGGCATTTCTCGGACATCTCCGAGCTTCCGCAAGCCGAAGTAAAAAGACTAATGCACTACTTCCTTACCTATAAAAATCTTCCGGACGAACCTGCAAAATGCAGAATCCACGAAGTGTACGGAGCAGAACACGCCAGAAAAGTGATTTTAGCTTCTCAAAAAGATTACGCCGATAAATTCGGGGGATAAAAAGCAGTCCGCAAAACAACAAAAAACAGCAAATGAGCAATCATTTGCTGTTTTTTATTCCTGAAAATGAATATGTTAGCGTTTTTGCAGTTGTTGTTAATAAAATGTTAAATAGATTTAATTATAATTACTATATTTAGGCCTTGTTTTTAAAAAATATCTAAACTATGAATTTATTTGTGTTAGTACCGGTTTTTGGAGTAATCGCATTACTTTACACCTTTTTGCAGAGCAACTGGGTAAGTAAGCAGAATGCCGGAAATGAAAAAATGAAGGAAATCAGCGGTCATATTGCAGACGGAGCAATGGCTTTCCTTAAAGCGGAATACAAAATTTTGACGTATTTCGTCATCGTCGTTGCCATTCTTTTGGCAATAATGGGAATGAGCAATGAAAATTCTCATTGGAGTATCGGAATTGCGTTTGTAGTCGGAGCGATATTTTCTGCATTAGCAGGATTTATCGGAATGAAAATCGCTACAAAAGCCAACGTGAGAACAGCAGAAGCCGCAAAAACTTCACTGTCAAAAGCGTTGAAAGTTTCGTTTACAGGAGGTTCCGTAATGGGAATGGGAGTTGCCGGACTGGCAGTTCTTGGTTTGGGAGCTTTATACCTTATTATTAAGCAGATTTTTGCTCCGGAAGCAGGTGTAGATTCTCACGAAATGGAAAGAACCATTGAAATTCTTACCGGATTTTCTCTTGGTGCAGAATCTATCGCACTTTTCGCCAGAGTAGGAGGCGGAATTTATACCAAAGCAGCCGATGTCGGAGCGGATTTGGTAGGAAAAGTAGAAGCCGGAATCCCGGAAGATGACCCGAGAAATCCTGCTACAATCGCCGATAACGTGGGAGATAACGTAGGAGATGTTGCAGGAATGGGAGCGGATTTGTTCGGTTCGTATGTGGCGACGGTTTTGGCGACAATGGTTTTGGGTAGAGAAACGATTTCTGCGGATAATTTCGGAGGTTTTGCCCCGATTCTTTTACCGATGCTGATTGCAGGAACGGGAATTATTTTCTCGATTATCGGAACTTTATTCGTTAAAATTAGTGATAAAACAGGAAATTCAACTTCTGCGGTTCAGAATGCTTTGAACTTAGGAAACTGGGGAAGTATTGTGATTACGGCAGTTGCTTCTTATTTTCTTGTAACTTATCTTCTTCCTGAAGAAATGGTTTTAAGAGGACACGAATTTACTCAAATGGGTGTTTTCGGAGCAATTATGGTTGGGTTGGTTGTAGGAACATTAATGAGTATCATTACTGAATATTATACGGCAATGGGAAAACGTCCGGTTTCCAGCATTGTAAGACAATCTTCTACCGGACACGCCACCAATATTATCGGCGGGCTTTCCGTTGGAATGGAATCTACTTTACTGCCGATTATTGTTTTGGCAGGAGGAATTTACGGTTCTTACCTTTGTGCAGGATTATATGGCGTTGCGATTGCAGCAGCCGGAATGATGGCAACCACAGCAATGCAGTTAGCGATTGACGCTTTCGGGCCGATTGCCGATAACGCAGGAGGAATCGCCGAAATGAGTGAATTACCAAAAGAAGTTCGTGAAAAAACAGATATTCTCGATGCCGTTGGAAACACAACAGCAGCCACAGGAAAAGGTTTTGCGATTGCTTCTGCTGCATTAACCGCTTTGGCTTTATTTGCAGCATTCGTAGGAATTGCAGGAATTGACGGCATTGATATTTACAGAGCCGATGTTTTGGCTGGATTATTTGTCGGAGCAATGATTCCTTTCATTTTCTCGTCTTTGGCAATTACTGCTGTCGGGCAGGCAGCAATGGCAATGGTAGAAGAAGTAAGAAGACAGTTCCGCGAAATTCCGGGAATTTTGGAAGGAAAAGGCAAACCGGAATATGAAAAATGCGTGGCAATTTCTACCGATGCTTCTATCAGAAAGATGATGCTTCCGGGTGCGATTGCGATTATTTCTCCGCTTTTAGTAGGTTTCGTTTTCGGGCCTGAGGTTTTAGGAGGATTTTTAGCAGGAGCAACGGTTTCCGGCGTTTTAATGGGAATGTTCCAGAACAATGCAGGAGGAGCTTGGGATAATGCCAAAAAATCTTTTGAAAAAGGAGTAGATATCAACGGAGAAACGCATTACAAAGGCTCCGAACCGCACAAAGCGTCCGTAACGGGAGATACAGTCGGAGACCCTTTTAAAGATACTTCCGGACCTTCGATGAACATTTTAATTAAATTAATGTCGATTGTTTCTTTGGTTATCGCACCGACTTTGGCTGTTCTTCACAAAGATAAAATTGAAGAAAACAGAAAAGCAAAATTAGAATCGCTTAACAGAATCAGCGGAATTGCAACTGCAACAGCCGTAGCAGAAGGAACTGATGCCGATGCTCTGGTTGGAGCAGGAGCAATCAAAGGTCAGCTTAATGAATCCGGAGATTTCGTGTACGATTTGGGAGAATTTAAAGAAATTGAACTGAGCAGTGGCAAAAAAATCACTTTGGGTTCAAACAGCCGTCTTTTCCAGTTGTACAGTGGGATTCAGTCTAATGATAAAACGATTTTAGATAAAGAAAACCCGAACAGTTGGTTTACCATTGAAAATTTATATTTTGAAAGCGGTAAAAACGATTTAAAGCCGGGTTCTGAAACTCAGCTTTTGAATTTGGCAGAAATTATGAACGCTTATCCGAATCTGAAAGTAAAATTAGGCGGATACACCGATAACACGGGAAGTGAAGAGGCGAATCAGAAATTATCAAGCCTCAGAGCTGAAACCGCAAAATTAAAATTAATTGAAGCCGGAATTTCCGCAGACCGCATTGAAGCCGAAGGTTACGGTTCGCAATACCCAGTTTGCCCCGCAAACGATACAGATGAATGTAAAGCGAAAAACAGAAGAATTGATGTGAGGGTTCTTTCTTTATAATGTATTAATAATCATGTAATTAATAAAAAAGCCGGAATGTTTTTCCGGCTTTTTTATGAAATTATTTTTTTGATAATTTTCAATGTTTTAGTTCCTTTTTCAGTAATTATTTTTACTGAATAATTTCCTTTAGGATAGTATGCTAAATCAACTTGTTCTTTTTTGCTGTTTGTTTTTTGTATTTTCAGCAGTTTGCCCTGCATATTGTATAATTCCAATGAGAGAATATTGTGATTGCTTTCTATTACGTTTACAATATCGGAAATTTGAGTTCTAAATTCATCAAGCAGTAACATAATTCCCCTCCAAAGGAGGGAGATTTGCTATACAATAAAGGCGGAATTTCATATCTTTACAAGGTAAAAAGTAAAAATGAAAACCCTCCTCAAAAACGCCAAAATCGTTAATGAAAATCAGATTTTTGAAAGCGATTTGCTGATAGAAAATGATTTAATTCTGAAAATTGAAAAGAATATTTCCGAAGAAAATTCTGATAAAATTATCGATGCCAAAGGAAAATATCTTCTTCCGGGAATTATCGACGACCAGGTGCATTTCCGTGAACCGGGATTAACGCATAAAGGCGATATTGAAAGCGAATCCAAATCTGCAATCGCAGGTGGCGTTACGAGTTTTATCGACCAACCGAATACCGTTCCGAATGCTGTAACTCAGGAACTTTTGGAAGAAAAATATCAGATTGCTTTGGGGAAATCGTATGCGAATTTCGGTTTTATGATGGGCGGAACGAATGATAATCTCGAAGAAGTCTTGAAAACCAATCCCCGAAATGTTCCGGGAATTAAGTTGTTTTTGGGTTCTTCAACGGGAAATATGCTCGTGGACAATCCCGAAACTTTGGAAAATATTTTCAGTAAAACCAAAATGCTTATTGCCGTTCACTGCGAAGATGAAGCCACAATCCGTGAAAACACAGAAAAATACCAATCGGAATACGGCGATGATATTCCTGTGAAATTTCATCATTTAATCCGAAGCGAGGAAGCGTGTTATAAATCTTCATCAAAAGCGATTGAACTTGCCGAAAAAACAGGAGCAAGACTGCACGTTTTTCACGTTTCCACAGCGAAAGAAACTGCACTTTTCCGAAACGATATTCCTTTGAAAGACAAGAAAATCACGGCGGAAGTTTGTGTTCATCATCTTACGTTTACCAATGAGGATTATGAAACAAAAGGCAGTTTAATCAAATGGAATCCTGCCGTGAAAACGCAAAAAGATAAAAACGGACTTTGGGAAGCACTTCTGGACGACAGAATTGATGTGATTGCGACCGACCACGCTCCACATACTTTTGAGGAAAAACAGAATGTTTATACGAAATGTCCGTCGGGAGCACCTTTGGTTCAACATTCTCTGAATGTGATGCTGAGAAATTACCGAAACGGAAAAATTTCCTTAGAAAAAATCGTTGAAAAAATGTGTCACAATCCTGCGATTTTATTCAGAATTGAAAAAAGAGGATTCATCAAAGAAGGTTATAAAGCCGATTTGGTTCTGGTCGATTTGAATCAAAAATACACGGTTTCCAAAGAAAATATTTTATACAAATGCGGTTGGAGTCCGCTGGAAGGAACGGAATTTCATTCTAAAATTACCCATACTTTTGTCAATGGAATTCTCGTTTATGAAAATGGGAATTTTTCGGAAGAAAGATTTGGAGAAAGGCTGTTGTTTAATCCTTTTTAAATTCCAAATCCAAAAAAGTTGCGAAATTTTCGGATTCAAATCCAAAAAAGTTGTAAAATTTCAGGATTCAAATCCAAAAAAGTTGTATTTTTGTTGAAATTTATGAATGATGATTCAGAGAATTTTACAAAAAAGAGTGAAAGAAAGGCTTCATTCCGGCAAAGCGATTGTGCTGATGGGAGCAAGGCAGGTCGGAAAAACCACACTTCTGAAAAATATATTTGAAAATCCCGAAGACGTTTTATGGCTGAACGGCGATGAACCGGACGTTCTGGAACTTTTTGAAAATACCACTTCGGTAAGGTTGAAACAGTTTTTCGGGAATAAAAAAATCGTGGTTATTGATGAAGCCCAAAGAATTCCCGATGTCGGTTTGAAACTGAAACTGATTACCGATTCATTGCCGGAAATTCAGTTAATTGCAACGGGAAGCTCCTCTTTTGAACTGGCAAACCACATTAATGAACCATTGACAGGCAGAAAATGGGAATATAAAATGTTTCCGGTTTCTTTTGCGGAAATGGTCGAATATCACGGACTTCTGGAAGAAAAACGTTCGCTGAATCATCGTTTGGTTTATGGCTGTTATCCCGAAGTGATTACGAATTTAGGAAAAGAAAAGGAAATCCTGAAACAACTCACAGACAGTTTTTTATACAAAGATATTCTGATGCTGGAGCAGATTAAAAAGCCGGAAAAAATTGTAAAATTGCTTCAGGCATTGGCTTTTCAAGTGGGTTCGCAGGTTTCGTATTCGGAAATCGGGCAGATGATTGGTCTGGATTCCAAAACGGTGGAGAAATATATTCTGGTTTTGGAACAGTCGTATGTGATTTTCAGATTGGGCTCGTTCAGCCGGAATCTTCGTAATGAATTGAAAAACAGTAAGAAAATATATTTTTATGACAATGGCGTTCGAAATTCCCTAATTGCGGATTTTTCTTTAACCGAAACAAGGCAGGACATTGGAAAACTGTGGGAAAATTATTTGGTTTCGGAGCGGATTAAAAAATTAGAATATCAAAATATCTGGAGAAATTACTGGTTCTGGAGAACAAAAGAACAAAAGGAAATCGACCTGATAGAGGAGGGAGACGGAAAAATTACCGCTTACGAATTCAAATGGAATCCTGATGCGAAAGTGAAAATCCCGAAAGCGTTTACCGAAAATTATCAGAGTGATTTTGAAATTATTACACCGAAGAATTATGAGAATTTTCTTTTGTGAAACTAAATTTGAGTTTTTGATTAAATTTAAAAATCCCAAAAAGTTGTATTTTTTGGTAAAGCCTATTTTTAATTAACAATATTTATTCAGGAAATAAATCTTTTGCGGAAACTTCAAGTGCTTTTGAAATTTTCAGCATTGTTGAAACTTTCATTTCCTGCCGACCTTTTATATATTTTCGCAGATTTTCTACGTCCATATCTGCATTGTGGGCTACTTCTCTTGTTTTAAGATTTTTCTCTTTGATAATGGAATTGATGCGTTCTCCCAAAGCAATAATTTCGGGAGGCATTTGTGATTTTCTGCTTCTTCTTTCCATTGCGGAAAGGTATTTTAAACAGATTATTTTTTAGTGATTGTATAAAATCGGTTGTTTTCAACTGATTTATTTTATAAGTTTGTCAAAATTTTTAAATAACAACTTATGAAAAAATCTATGAATTATGTATTGATACTGATTACTTCTTTATCAATGACTTCTTGTGCAACTATTTTAACCGGAAGCAAGGATTCCATTACATTTAATTCTCAACCGGAAGGAGCAAAAGTAGTATTTCAAGGTACAGAAAAATGTGTTACACCTTGTACAACCGAAATCCAAAGAAGTCTTGGTAAACGTTCTGTAGAAATAAAGAAAGAGGGATACGAAACAAAAGAATTAAAATTAGAAAAAACTTTCAATCCTGTAACTTTGGTTAACATACTTTTAGGAGGTGTAATAGGAATTGGAATTGATTTGGGAACAGGGTCTTTTCTAAAATACGACCCAAAAGTTTATAATGCTGAACTTACAGAAAAATAGTATGACAAATTTTTAGAAAATTTCAAAAACAGTTTCGGCGGAGCCAAAGGCTCCGCCGAAACTATTAAATAATGAAGTTTAAACTTTTATTGATTGTGCTCCAAAGGAGCATACTGTTAATAGAATTAATAATAATATATTACAAACGAGCTCCGTAGGAGCGGTCTGATAAAATGACAGGTCGCTCCTACGGAGCTTTTCTATGGCTCGTTTATTTTCTATGAACAGTTTGTCCCTACGGGACATTTTAAAAATCAAACATTAAAAGAAAGAATTATTAAAAAGACGGCAATATAGCGGTAATTGAAAATGAATTAATTTATTGATAATCAATTTGTTGAATAAAATAAAGAAATAATCCCGTCGGGTTAATAAGAAGCGGCGAAGCTGCGAAATGTTGGTAAAGAAAATAAAATCACGAATTAATAAAGGTGCGAAGCACCAACATATTGGTTTCTTCGGATTTCATTAGATTTCGGTGCTTCGCACCTTTTTCTTTTAGTTTCAAACTTTTATTACCAACATTCCGCAACTTTGTTGCTCATTATTTTAAACATTAAAATTTTCCATATTCTCCCGAAAAACTCCCTCTCTCCGTGTTCAAAATTTCATTAAATTTGCAAACTATCAAAAATGCTTAAAGCTTATTGCTTAGAGCATAAAGCCAAAAAATATGACTTCACAAGAAATAAGACAGCAGTTTTTAGATTTTTTCAAAAGCAAAGAACATTTAATCGTTCCGTCCGCACCAATCGTGCTGAAAGACGACCCGACGCTGATGTTTTCCAATTCGGGAATGACGCAGTTTAAGGATTATTTTCTCGGTTACAAAGAACCGAAATCTCCCCGAATTGCCGATACGCAGAAATGCCTCAGAGTTTCTGGAAAACACAACGATTTGGACGATGTTGGTCGTGATACCTATCATCACACGATGTTTGAAATGCTTGGAAATTGGAGTTTTGGGAATTATTTCAAAAAAGAAGCGATTTCTTGGGCTTGGGAATTATTGACGGAAGTTTATGGCATTCCTAAGGAAAATCTTTACGTTACCATTTTTGAGGGCGATGCTTCCGAAAATCTGGAAAGAGATACCGAAGCATACAATTTCTGGAAAGAACATATCGACGAAAGCCGTATTATCAACGGAAATAAAAAGGATAATTTCTGGGAAATGGGTGCAAGCGGACCTTGCGGACCTTGCTCGGAAATCCACGTCGATTTGCGTAGTGAAGAAGAAAAAGCGAAAATTTCGGGATTGGAATTGGTCAATAACGACCACCCGCAGGTTGTGGAAATCTGGAATCTCGTTTTTATGCAGTATAACCGAAAAGCAGACGGTTCTCTGGAAAATCTTCCGGCAAAACATATTGATACCGGAATGGGATTTGAACGGCTTTGTATGGCTTTGCAAGGCAAGGAATCCAATTACGACACCGATGTTTTCACGCCTTTGATTGCAAAAGTTGAGGAACTTTCGGGGAAAAAATATACCGGAAAATTAGAAGACGAAAAAGATATTGCAATTCGCGTTGTGGTAGACCATATTCGTGCGGTTTCCTTTGCGATTGCCGACGGACAACTGCCGTCCAATGGCGGTGCAGGTTACGTTATCCGCAGAATTTTACGCAGAGCGATTTCCTATTCTTACCGTTTTCTCGATAGAAAAGAGCCGTTTTTGTTTGAGCTCGTTTCCGTTCTGAAAAACCAAATGGGAACATTCTTCCCCGAACTGGAAAAGCAGGAACGCCTGATTACGGAAGTCATCAAAGAAGAAGAAAATTCTTTCCTGAAAACCATAGAACACGGCTTAATCAGAGTGGAAAAACTGATTGAGCAAACCTTATCTAAAAACGAAAAAGTGCTTGCGAGCGAAGAAGTTTTTGAATTGTATGACACTTACGGTTTTCCTGATGATTTGACGAGAATTATCGCCGAAGAAAAAGGTTTAACTATTGATGAAGCGGGTTTTGAAGCCGAAATGCAAAAGCAGAAACAGCGTTCCAAAAAAGATTCCGCCGCAAAAGTCCACGATTGGGTAGTTCTGGAAGAAAAACCGGAAACTTTCGTCGGCTACGACAAAACCGAAAACGAAGTCCAAATCACTCGTTACCGAAAAATCGAAAATAAAGACGGAGAATTTTACCAAATCGTTCTGGACAACACCCCGTTTTATCCCGAAGGAGGAGGACAAATAGGCGATAAAGGTGTCCTCTCCCCAACCCTCTCCAAAGGAGAGGGAGCCGATGACGCTAAAAAATTAAGCGGAGAATCAGGAACACACGAAGCCCTTTCTCCTTCGGAGAGAGGGTTTGGGAGAGAGGACATTGAGATTTTAGAAACCAAAAAAGAAAATAATTTAATTATTTCTTTAATTAAAAAATTACCTGAAAATATCAACGGCAAATTTTTAGCAAAAGTAAACAACACCGACCGCAAAAATACTCAGGCGAACCATTCCGTAACACATCTTTTGCACGAAGCACTCAGAGAAATTTTGGGAACGCACGTTGAGCAGAAAGGCTCTTACGTCGGTCCTGATTATCTGCGTTTCGATTTCTCGCATTTTGCTAAAATTTCGGAGGACGAACTGGCTTTGGTGGAAGAAAAAGTAAATGCGAAAATCAAAGAAAATATCGCTTTGCAGGAATTCAGGAACATTCCGATTCAGGAAGCACTGGAAAAAGGAGCAATGGCACTTTTCGGGGAAAAATACGGCGATAGTGTGAGAATGATTCAGTTTGGTTCGTCGAAAGAACTCTGCGGTGGAACGCACGTTAAATCCACAAGCGAAATCGGTTTGTTCAAAATCGTTTCCGAAAGTTCGAGTGCCGCAGGAATCCGAAGAATAGAAGCCATTTCGGGCGATAAAGCGGAAGAATATTTCAAGAATCTGGAAACGCAAATTTCCGAACTTTCCCAACTTTTAAAATCCAAAGATTTAACAAAATCCGTTGAGAAATTATTGGAGGAAAATTCAGCATTAAAATCCGAAATTGAATCTTTCAAAAAAGAAAAATCCAAAGCAGAAATCCAAAACTGGAAAAATGATTTCCAAGACCAAAACGGCAAAAAATTATTGGTCAAAAAAACCTCTTTGGATGCCGGTTCTGTAAAAGATATTGTCTTCCAACTGAAAAAAGAAATTGCCAATTCGGTTATCGTTATTATTTCCGACTTTGGCGGAAAACCGATGATTACGGTCGGTGTTTCTGCGGATTTGGAAAATCAATATCACGCCGGAAATTTGGTAAAAGATTTGGCAAAAGAAATCCAAGGCGGCGGCGGCGGAAATGCCGGATTTGCAACTGCGGGAGGGAAAAATCTTGCAGGAATTGAGAGTGCTTTGGAGAAAGCGAAGGGTTTGTAAACGAACTCAGCCTTGTCAAGGTTCAAAACCTTGACAAGGCTTTTGAAATAAAATGAAAAACACCATTCTGTTTTTAGCAATCATTCTGCTTCTCTCCGCCGTTTCCTGCAACAAAAAGGAAAATGCGAAAGAAGCCATGATGAACGATTTCGTGAAAACCATGAAAACGCAGTCTCCCGAAACGCAGTCTTCTTCGCTTATGCTTTCCAGAACTGAAAAAACGGGAAACAATGAAATCACGCTGCATTTTATCACACCGCTTTCCAAAGAGCATTTACAGCCGAAAATGATTAATGAGGCAGTTCAGGATATGATGATTCGGATTATCAAAAAAGCCCCGAAAAACATGCAGCTTCTGAACAAAGGTGTGAATTTCAAAGTCATCCTCACCGGAAAAAACAACGAGCAGCTTCACACGGAAATCATCAATAAATCCAGCATGACGCTGCATAAGGAAGATATTGCAACGATTAAAAAACAGAATCAGCTGAATCAGATGTTAGAGGTTTCTAACGGCAATCTTCCGGTAACGGATTCCGCAACGGGAATTACCATTACCAAAATCGCATTGGGAAATCATAATGATGTCATCTACACCGCCGAAGTTCCCGACAAAATGAAAGCAATCGTCAGCATACCCGAAAACAAAAGCATCATCAAAAGCAATATGGCAAAAGACAAACCGCTGAAAGAAATGCTGAACGAACTCTCTGAGTACGACATCCGTTCCCTGAAATACCAGTACCGCAGCAAAAACGGAAAACTGCTTCAGGAAGTGGAAATGAGAAAGCAGGATTTTAGATAAAATTCTACGTTTAAGGTTTAAGGTTTAAAGTTGTTTGCGGTGCGGCATTAACTTCCATTTTCCCGCTTCCATCTTCCAGTCTGCTAAAGTAAAACGGCTTCCCGAAGGAAACCGTTTCTTTATAATAATGGACTTGTTAAGGCTTACACGTTGTACATCACTTTGTAATATTCATCTGCCATTCTGTCGCTTCCGAATACTGTTTTCACGTCATCCATTGCGGTCTGTGTGATTTTTCTCCACTTATCGGGATTTTCATAATAGGTCGGAACGATTTCATTTTCCAGAATATCGTACAGTTTGTTCAGGTCGTAATTATCCTGTTCGTATACACTCATATTGGCGTAATCCGCTTTTGGCACTACGAAAGAATTTTCGGCGTGTTTTGCAAACTCAGGAATCCAGCCGTCGTCGGTAGAGAAGTTGATTGAGCCGTTCATTGCAGCAGTCATTCCGGATGTTCCCGATGCTTCACGCGGAACGCGAGGGTTGTTCAGCCATACATCAGAACCTTGTTTCAGCAGTTTGCTGAGCGCAAGCTCATAACCGGTGAGAACCGCCATGTTTTTGTGTATTTTACTTTCTTCCACGAGTAAATTAAAAGTGGAAATGGCGGAATAATCCATCGGATAGGGTTTTCCTGCCCAGATAATCTGCACCGGATATTTTGTATTATTAAGTAGTTTCTGGAAGCGTTCTTTATCCTGAAGCAGTAAATCGGCGCGCTTGTATCCTGCGAATCTCCTTGCCCAGACGATGGTTAATACATTCGGGTCAAACAGCTTTCCACACTGGTCTGCAACGGTTTTGAACAATCTTTTTTTGATGTGTTTTTTCCTATAATCAAAAGATTGATTATCATTTTCATCTTTGAAATTATACAAAGGATGGTCTGCCCAGTATTTATATTCCTGTGCGTTGGTAATGGATTTGATTTCGCAGATTCCCGGATATTTTCCCCACATTTCGCGGGAAACTTCACCATGAAGTTTGGAAACACCGTTTGCCAATCTTGCCATTTTCAAAGCGCAAAGCGAGTGGTTGAACATATCATCCTGAATTCCTTCGATAGCTTTTACTTCATCAATGGAAAGTCCGCAAAAGTAAGACATATCGTAGCAAAGATTGATATTGTGCTTTTCGTTTCCGGCTTCTTCCGGAGTATGCGTAGTGAAAACCAGTTTTTCTTTTACTTTCTTCAAATCACCTCCGTATTTTCTGAGAAGATAGAAAGCGGCAGGAAGTCCGTGAGCTTCGTTTAAGTGGTAAACATCTCTTTCCAGATTAAGCTCATCTAATAATTTCGCTCCGCCTTTTCCAAGAAGAATGTACTGCGCTAATTTAGTCGCCTGATTGGCGTCATACAGTCTGTGGCAGATGGTTTTGGAAATATGGTCGTTCTCCGGAACATCGGTGGAAAGGAAGAACATCGGTGCGGTATGGAAAATTTCAGGGTCGAGATACCACACTTTTACCCAAACCGGCGCACTGTGGATTTCAATCTGAAACTTAATTCCCGTATCTTCCAGGTAGCTGTACATTTTTTTTGTCCATGTTGGCTGCAGGGTCTGGTCGTGGTTTCTTGCCTGGTCGTAATATCCGAACTTCCATAAAATCCCGATTCCTACCAAATCCTGCTTCAGGTTATACGCACTGCGCATGTGTGAACCTGCCAGAAATCCCAAACCTCCCGAATAAATTTTCAGCGCCTGATCTATCGCAAACTCCATTGAAAAATATGCTGCTCTTTTAGAATACTCAGGGTTGATGCTGAAAGGCATTTTAAAATTTTTAAAATCCATCTCTTTTTTTGTTAAAATTAGAAGTGCCAAATTTACGATAATTTGAAGATTCCGGTAATGACAAAACGAACTTATTATCCACAAACAAGGATTGGCAGGTTCCCTAATTCAAGAAAATAAGTTGAAAGCAAAATAGAGCAATCAAAAACGATCTCAAAAAGACTGTATTATTTCTTTAAAAATTAAAATTTTTATCAACTGTAAGTGTCTATAAACCAATGCTTAGCAGATTTCTACGTCAACCTAAACCAAAAAAGAAAAATTCTATAACGTTCACAAAATTAATTTTTCTTAATTTTGTAAAAGTTAGAATTCAGATTTGGATGTTAAGCGAATTAGAAAATAACTTTTCGGAATTAGAAAAAAAGATTCTTAATTTTCATAAAACTTATAAGAAACTTTCGGAAAAATATACCGAATTGGCAAATGAGCTTACAGTTTTGAAGGAAGAATATGCAGAGGAAAAACGCAAAAACCAAATTATAGTAGAAGAAAATAAAGAATTAAAACTTTATTCGTCAATATCTGGAAATGCAGAACACAACCGATTGATGAAAAACCACATCAACCGTTTGGTAAAGGAAATAGACCTCTGCATTGCCCAACTTCAAAACAGCGGATTGTAATTATGGATATGAGAAGAATCACCATCGTTATAGCAGGGAGAACCTATCCGCTGAATGTGCCCGCTGATGAAGAAGAAACCCTTCGCAAAGTCGGCAGGCAGATAGAAGATATGATTAAAAATTTTGAAGCCAGCTTTGACGTGAAAGACAAGCAGGATGCCCTTGCGATGTGCGCCCTAAAATTAGGAGCTAACGCAGAAGTAGCCGGTCTTTCAGCCACTAAAAATATAGAAACTTCCAATGAACGCCTGAAATACCTCAGCCGGCTATTGGAAGACATCGGGTAAAATAATTTTCCCGAAAACCAACTGCCTACAATAGTTCTAACACATTACAGGTAAACTCAACGCTAAACAATTACCGAACAAAAGTTCACTTAATGGCGTGCCGGATTTCCCGGATTACAAAAAGTGAAAATCAGTTCAAATCGTGTTGATTAGGAGTTTACTCTAAATCTTTGAACTGTTGTAGGTTTTTTTATTTGTTTTAGGTTTAAAGTTTCATGTTGAACTTAACACATTGAAATTTAAACATGAAACATGAAACTTTGAATTTATGAACATTAAAACTCTATATATATTATGACACCAACCGCTATTATTATCGGCGTTATCGCTCTGGTTGTAGGTGCAGTTATAGGGATGCTGCTTTCAAAAAGCTCCCTAAACTCCAAAGCCAGATTTATCATCGAAGATGCGAAAAAAAACGCAGAAAACCTTATAGAAAAAGCAACGGTACAGGCTGAAGCCGTGAAAAAGGAAAAACAACTTCAGGCAAAAGAAAAATTCCTCGAACTGAAATCACAGCACGACAGCGATATTCAGTCAAGAGAGAAAAAAATGCAGGAGGCAGAAAAAAGAATCAAAGACAAGGAACAGAAGCTGAACGATGAGCTCAGTAAGACCGGAAAATTAGAAAAAGACCTCGATAAGCAAATTGCTGACTATTCCAAAAAGCTCGAAATCATTGAAAGAAAACAGCACGAACTCGATGTAGCAACCGCCCAGAAAGTAGAAATGCTGGAAAAAATTTCCAATTATTCCGCAGAAGACGCCAGAAACGAACTCGTGGAAGCCATGAAAGCCGAAGCCAAAACCAAAGCGCAGGCACACGTGCAAACCATCATGGAAGAAGCGAACATGAACGCGAAAAACGAAGCCAGAAAAATCGTTATCCAGACCATTCAGAGAATTGGAACGGAGCAGGCGATTGAAAATTCAGTTTCCGTATTCAACATCGAATCGGATGAGGTAAAAGGAAGAATTATCGGGCGTGAAGGGCGGAACATCCGTGCTTTGGAATCCGCAACAGGCGTTGAAATCATCGTGGACGACACGCCGGAAGCCATTCTTCTTTCCTGCTTTGACCCTGTGAGAAGAGAAATCGCAAGACTATCGCTTCACCGTTTGGTAACGGATGGAAGAATCCACCCTGCGAGAATCGAGGAAGTAGTGGAAAAAACAAAAAAACAAATTGAAGAAGAAATCATCGAAGTCGGAAAAAGAACGATTATCGACCTCGGAATTCACGGCCTTCACCCTGAATTAGTGAAAATAGTGGGTAGAATGAAATACCGTTCTTCTTACGGACAAAACCTTCTTCAGCACTCCCGAGAAGTTGCCAATATCGCAGCGACAATGGCGGCAGAATTAGGATTAAATGTAAAACTGGCGAAAAGAGCCGGGCTTCTCCACGACATCGGAAAAGTTCCGGAGCAGGAGTCCGAACTTCCTCACGCACTTCTCGGAATGCAGTGGGCAGAAAAATACGGAGAAAACCCTGAAGTAGTCAACGCTATCGGAGCGCACCACGACGAGGTGGAAATGACTTCGCTTCTTTCTCCGATTATTCAGGTGGCGGACGGTATTTCCGGAGCGAGACCGGGCGCAAGACGCCAGGTTCTGGAATCGTATATCCAGCGCTTAAAAGATTTGGAAGCTGCGGCATTGAGCTTTGACGGTGTTTCCAGTGCTTATGCCATTCAGGCAGGGCGTGAACTCCGTGTAATGGTGGAAAGCGGAAAAGTGAGTGATGAGCAGTCCGCGCAACTTTCTTACGATATTTCCGAAAAAATTCAGAATGAACTGACCTATCCGGGGCAAGTAAGAATCACCGTAATCCGTGAAACGAGAGCCGTCAATATAGCAAGATAATTTCTTTTTAAAAGAATTTACTGATAAACAAAAACGCTTTACAAATGGTAAAGCGTTTTTTGTTTTGTAAAAGTTTGAATTGAGAGCGAAGCAATCCGTTTCAATTTATTCGGATATTGCTCTATTAAACACCCCGCCTAAAAGTGGGGAATAAGAAGTTCTCCACCTCAAAGCCGGAAACCCGTACCACGCATCTCGCAACTCGAACCACTTGACTCTTTTTGACGTCGTCGAATCTTCGATTTTCTTTTTACCTGGCTCTTATTTTTTCTTCAGCTCATCACGGATTTCCATTAACAGCTGGTCTGTAGAGGACGGTTCTGCCGGAGTTTCTTCTGCCGGTTTGCTTACTTTATTTGCCATTTTAATCAGCCAGAAAAGCACAAAGGCAATAGACAGAAAACTAATCACTGCAGATAAGAAATTTCCGTACAAAACTCCGTTCCAGTGCAGTTTTTCAATTTTTTCAGCTCCCGCAGCTTTCAAAGCAGGGTTGAGCAACAATGGCGTAATGACATCTTCCACGAGTGAAGAAACAATTTTTCCGAACGCAGCTCCGATGATGACCCCCACTGCCAAATCCATCACATTTCCTTTGAATGCGAATTCCTTAAATTCTTTTATAAATCCCATAATCGTTTATTTTTATAAGTTTATATAACAAAAGTAGGGCATTTTTTGCAAACAGGACAATGAATGGAAAAAAATATGCGGATATATTTTACTAATTTTGTATAAAATCATTGGGAGCTTTAAACCTTAAAAATTAGGCTTTGCTCAAAAATTATGAAAACAATCCTAATCAAAAATATCGAAACTCCGCTCGGTGCGATGACTGCAGGAGCGGATGAAAAGGGCATCTGCCTTTTGGAATATTCAGACAGAAAATCGCTTTCCGCTGAGTTGGAAGAAATTTCAAAATATTATAACGCTGAGGTTGTTCAGGGTGAAAGCCCGTATTTCAAAACGTTGGAAAAAGAACTTTCGGAATATTTTTCGGGGAAAAGAGAGGAATTTACCGTTCCGCTGTCTCCGGTTGGGACGGATTTTCAGAAAAAAGTTTGGGAAATCCTCTTGACGATTCCGTACGGTATCACGAAAAGCTATCAGGAACAATCCAATATTTTCGGAAACCCCAAAGCGGTTCGGGCAGTTGCGGCTGCAAATGGATTGAATAAAATTTCCATTCTCATTCCTTGCCACCGCGTTATCGGAAGCAACGGGAAACTGACCGGTTACGGTGGAGGAATCTGGCGGAAGCAACAGCTTTTAGAACTGGAAAAAGCAATTTTATTCTAAAAAAAACTGTTTGTTTTTATTTTAGAGTATCGAATTAGGCGTTTAAGCATTATTGAAAACCCAATTTGCTCGAACTAATCGTAAATTAGGCTAAAGCCTTTTTGCTGTTGCCTCTTTTATAAATGGGCTAAAGCCCATTCCTATTGATGTTTTACAAATAGCAATTATATGCCTAATTCAATTAGAGTAAATAATTTTCCGCTATTTCTCGCGAACCGGAATCACCAGAACCGGAATGGAAGAACGGCGTGTGATCTCCTTGGTGAGGCTTCCTACAAATACATCATAAATTCCGCTTCTTCCGTGCGAACCGATTACGATATATCCGGCTTTTTTCGTTTCGGCATATTCGAGGATGATGTCTCCGGCAATGCCTTGCCTGAGCAGATGTTCGCAGTCTATACCGTGTGCGATGATTCTTTGTCCGATGTTGTTAAGCTGAATCAGCTCCTGTTTGATTTCATTTTGTTCCACTTCGGGGAAATACTGAAATCCCAGGTCTCCGATGGCAAAACCGATGTCTGCCGGCGCAACATGTATCAGGCAAATTTTTCCGTTGATTTCTTTGGCAAAATTAATGGAAGCGTCAATTAATGCATCTGTAGTTTCTCCAAAATCTACAGGAACAATGATATTGGTCATGGCTTTGGCGTTTTAAAATTATCTTCCCATAAAGGTAGCCAAAACGGATGAGTTATCCTATTTTTTTAAAAATTTTAATGAATTTTTAACGCTTTATAAAACCCTGATGTCCAGAAGTTTTTCATCTTCCAGAAAACCTTCCAGAATATCGTTCTCGTCCACTTTTCCGACACCTTCGGGAGTTCCTGTGAACACCAAATCGCCTGTACGAAGCGTAAAATACTGTGAAGCAAAGGCGATGATATCATCAAAACCGAAAATCATATCCGAAGAATTTCCGTTCTGAACTTTTTCTTTGTTTTTAAGCAGAGAAAATCCGATACTTTCTGAATTGAAATTTTCTTTCGGAAAAAAATCACTCACCACAGCCGAGCCGTCAAATCCTTTGGCGAGTTCCCAAGGAAGTCCTTTGGATTTGAGCCTGCTTTGCAAATCCCGGGCGGTAAAATCGATTCCGATTCCGATTTGTTCATAGTGTTTGTGCGCATTTTCTTTCCGGATATATTTTCCGCCCTTGGAGATTTTAAGCACTATTTCCAGCTCATAATGAATGTCATTGGAAAATTCCGGAAGATAAAAATCGTTTCCTTTCAATATTGCGGTATCGGGTTTGATGAAAATAACGGGTTCTTCGGGAATTTCATTTCCTAATTCCAGAGCATGTTTTCCGTAGTTTCTTCCTATGCAGACGATTTTCATATTGTAATATTTTTATAATTTATTCCTCGTTCAAAACTTCGAGGATGATATTGCAGCCTTCTCGGATTTCGTCGTCGGAAATCGTTAAAGGCGGAGAAATCCTGAGATATTCATTGCGGTACAGCTGCCAGAATACGATAAGTCCTTTTTCCATGCAGCGTGCGGCGACATCCAGCGTATATTCCGGTGAGCCTAAATTTACGGCGAGCATCAAGCCTTTTCCGTTGATGTTTTTGATTTTCGGGTGAACGAGCAATTCTCGGAACAGCTTTTCTTTTCTGTCGGTTTCGTTCATCAGTCCTCTGTCCAAAACTTCTTTTAATGTGGCATAAGATGAGGCGGCAATCAGAGGATTTCCCCCGAAAGTCGTGATGTGTCCCAATTTCGGCGAATGAGAAAGCGTTTCCATAATCTTCCGTGAACTCATAAATGCACCTACGGGAACACCGCCGCCCATACCTTTTCCCATAACGAGAATATCGGGAACGATGCCGAAATGCTCGAAAGCAAACAGTTTTCCGGTTCTTCCGAATCCGGGCTGGATTTCATCGAGAATCAGCAATGCGCCGACTTCTTCGCAGCGTTTTTTAAGGTTTTTAAAATATTCTTTGTCCGGCATCAGGAATCCGGCAGCTCCCTGAATGGTTTCTGCAATCACACAGGCTGTTTTTTCCGTGATTTTATGAAATTCGTTTTCGTTGTTAAATTCAATGAAATCCACCATTGGAAGCAGCGGACGAAATTCTCTTTTATGCTTTTCGTTTCCGGAAACCGACAATGCACCGTGCGTATTTCCGTGATAGGAATTGTTCATCGAAATGATTTCTTCCCGCCCCGTATATCTTTTGGCAAGTTTCAAAGCTCCGTCAATGGCTTCCGCTCCGGAATTGACGAGATAGGTTACTTCCAAAGGTTCGGGAGTTGCTTCTGCAAGGAGCTTGCAGAGTTCCACCGGTTTTTCCTGAGCGTATTCTCCGTACACCATAACGTGAAGATACTTGCCTGCCTGTTCTTTAATCGCATTAATCACTTTCGGATGAGAATGTCCCAATGTATTGGCGGAAACTCCGGCAACGAAATCAAGATATTTTTTTCCGTTTTTTCCGTAGATGTAGCTTCCTTCGGCTTTTTCCACTTCAAATCCTGATGCGAACTGCGTGGTTTGAGCCTGATATTGATAGAAATCGGTTTTCATTCAGAATTAGGTGTATTGATGAATAATTTTCCGCAAATTTACATAAAGATAAGGGCATCCGAAAAACCGGACACCCTTTTTTATTATTATACCGTTTGTTTTTGCCTCTTTCGCACAGTGTAGAGGATTCCTCCGATGGCTGCCAAAGCCAAAAGCGGGAGGTAGTCGTCTATCGGCACGGGGTCGCCGGGACCAATCGGGTCTGTTTCC
>JASGDB010000081.1:0-28394 GCA_049841315.1 Bergeyella sp.
GAATTTACAAAAAAGATTTAGAAATTTACAACAAAGTCGTTACCCAAACAAAGAATGACACAGACAAAATTTACAGCATCCACAAACCTTTTACCCGATGCATAGCCAAAGGAAAAGCCCATAAACAATACGAAATGCAAAGCATTCGTGAATACCATTAAAAAACAATAAAAAAAATGAACAATTTGGAAATAAAGTAGGTTTAATCACTACTTCCAATAAAGGCAAAAAAATAATCACCGGCATCAAAGCATTTTTGCAAACACCTTACGACGGACACACGATAGAACCGCTTTTGGAACAAATGCAGGCAAACAACCAGACACTTCCCGAAGAACTGGTTTATGACCGGGGCGGAAAAGGGAAAACGGAGATAAAAGGCGTAAAAATATCCATTCCATCGCCACCCAAAAAGAGCGACACCGCTTATCAAAAAAGAACAAAACGCAGCAAATTCAGAACCAGAGCGGCAATAGAGCCGATTATCGGGCACCTGAAAACAGACTTTAGATTAGCACAAAACTACTTTTGGGGCGAAACAGGACCACAAATCAATGCTTTTCTCTCAGCAACTGCTTGGAACTTGAAAAAGATGATGGAAATCCTAAAACAAAATCTTTTGGACTATTTTTTATCCATCATATTCCGACTAAATTTGCTCCCGAATTTTGCTTTCGTAAATTAAAATGGGGTATTATAAGGAGCGACTACTTAAAAACCTGATACGCAATCAGCGAGGCAATATACGCAAGTCCCGTCATTCCTACCGTTTGCAGAATCGTCCATTTCTTCGATTGGGTTTCTCTGTACACAATGGCAATCGTGGAAATACACTGCATGGCGAAAGCATAAAAAACCATTACCGAAAGTCCCGTTGCAAAGCTGAACACTTTGGCTCCGTCCGGTTTTACATCTTTTCTCATTTTTTCCATGATGCGTTCTTCGGGAGCATCATCGTCAAGGCTGTATAATGTGGACATCGTTCCCACGAAAACTTCTCTTGCGGCGAAGCTCGTAAGGATTCCCACGCCCATTTTCCAGTTGTAGCCTAACGGTGCAATGGCAGGTTCAATGGTTTTACCCATTTTGGCAAGATAGGAATCTTCGAGTTTTACATCGGCAGCAATCATTTTATTTTCCTCTGTTGAAGAGCCGAAATAGCTGAACACCCAAATAATGATACTCACCACAAAAATAATTTTTCCCGCTCCGGAAATGAATTCCCAAACCTTTCCCATTGCCAGCTTGAAATCGTACCAGAACATCGGAATTTTGTAATTCGGCATATCCATAACGAGGAAACTCCGCTCTTTGCTTTTGATGATTATACTTAAAATAACGGAAGAAATAAGTGCCATTGCAAATCCCAGAAGATACATTCCCAATAAGGCAAGCGCACGGCAGCTGATTCCGTAGAAATATTCATCGGGAATCACAAGCCCGATGATGATACTGTACACCGGAAGCCTTGCGGAACAGGTCATGAAAGGCGTTACCAGAATGGTAATCAGCCGTTCCTTGAGGTTTTCGATATTCCTTGTCGACATAATTGCCGGAATGGCACAGGCTGTACCCGAAACCAATGGAATCACACTTTTTCCGTTGAGCCCGAAAGGTCTTAAAAAACGGTCGGTGAGATATACCACCCTTGCCATATAACCCGAATCTTCGAGGAGATAAAGCAGATACATCAGTATTCCGATTTGCGGTGCGAATATCACGATTCCGCCGATTCCCGGAATGATTCCGTTGGAAATCAGTGAATTTACAGGTCCTTCGGGAAGTATCCCACCGACGTATCCCGAAAGCCATGAAAATCCCGCATCAATCCAGTCCATAGGGTAGGAGGCAATGAAATACACCAGCTGGAAAATCATCAGCATTATCAGCGAAAACACCACATATCCCCAAAATTTGTGAACCAGAATTTTGTCTAATTTTTCCGTGAGCAGTTCCTTGAAATCTTTTTTTCGGGAAATGGTTTGTTTTACGATAATATCGATGTTTCGGTATCTTCTTATCGTTTCCTGAGTCTGAAGGCGTTTCGGAACAGTTGTGTTTTCTGAGTTTTCTTTGTGGTTTCCCGAACTTAGCAAAGCCCACGCTTTGTATGGAGAAACTCCCTTTTTCTCTGAAATTTCTTTTACGGCAGAGGTTTTTTCCGCCGGAATTTCAAAAAATTCCGTTTCCGTTTTTGAAAATTCTTTTCGGTAAACAGCTTCCTGTAAGTTTTTGAGACCGGTTTTATCTTTGGCGTTGGTCGGAATGATTTTGGTTTGAAGCAATGCTTCCAATGCGGAAATGTCAATGTTCACGCCTCGTTTTTCCGCTTCATCTTTTTGATTGACAACAAGAAGCGAGGGAATCCCCAAATCCTGAATCTGCTGATACAAAAGCAATCCTCTTTTGATATTTAAAGCATCCGCCACATACACCACGCCGTCGAAATTGGCGGATTCTTTCATCAGATAATCCGCAAGAATGGCTTCGTCTTCCGCAGACGGATAAATGCTGTACGCTCCCGGCAAATCCGTAACTTCCACTTCTTCATTGCGGTAGATGTAATTTCCGGAATGGCTTGCAACGGTTACTCCGGCGTAGTTTCCGGTTTTCTGTTTTCGGTTGCAGAGGGCATTAAAGAGTGTGGACTTCCCAACGTTGGGGTTTCCTACAAGGAGTATTTTTTTCAGGGGCTGATGTGTCTGCATTTCCTTTTTTTTGAATTCATGCTTTACTTTCTTCCTGCTGTTCCACGAGTATATATTCTGCTTCTTCGGGGCGCAGGGCGATTCTGCTTTTTTCCTGTCCGAACTCGATATACAGAGGTCCGCTGAACGGAGCCTGATACAGAATAACGAACGGAGTTTCCGGCAGAAGTCCCATTTCCGGGATTTTGGAAGGAAGGTCTTCTCCGTCATTTTTGTACCCGCAGATAATGCCCGGAATCCCGAGCGGAAAATCGGAAAGCGAATAGGTGGAACGTGTTTTCAAAGCATTAAAATAAAGAACAAATATACTCTATTTAAAATTAATCTAAATAAGTTGTTTTGAGGAATGTTGTTTGGGATTTTACCGAATGTTGCACAAGTATCCCAACTTTGAACAAATAAGAAAATTTGAAATCTATTCCGAAAAACCTAATTTTGCATATTCAATTTTTTCTCATCCATGGAAGACTACCTGAAAGGACTCAATGAAGCACAATACGAAGCCGTAACCACGATTAACGGGCCATTAATGGTTCTTGCTGGCGCAGGTTCGGGAAAAACGCGGGTGCTTACCATGCGCATCGCCCACCTGATTACCAACGGTGCCGACCCTTTCAATATCCTCGCTTTAACCTTTACCAACAAGGCTGCGAAAGAAATGAAGGAACGTATCGCAAGAGTAGTCGGCGACAGCAATGCACGGAGTATCTGGATGGGAACTTTTCACTCTGTTTTTGCGAGAATCCTAAGAAGCGAAGCCCATTATTTGGGTTATCCTTCCAATTTTACCATTTACGATACGCAGGATTCCCTGAATGTTCTGAAAAAGGTTTTAAAAGACTTAAACATCGATACAGATTTATATAAACCCAAAAAAGTACAGTCGAGAATTTCCACTTACAAAAACAATCTGATTACCGTAAAAGCCTATTTCAACAATCCCGAACTGATAGAAGCCGATGAACGTTCCAATATGAAGCACATCGGGGCAATTTATCAGAAGTATGTGGACCAGTGCTACAGAAACGGCGCAATGGATTTCGACGATTTGCTTTTGAAAACCAATGAACTCCTCACAAGATTCCCCGAAGTTCTCGCCAAATATCAGGACAGATTCCGCTATATCCTCGTGGATGAGTATCAGGATACGAACCACTCCCAATATCTGATTGTGAAAGCATTGGCATCAAAATTTGAAAACATCTGCGTAGTCGGCGACGATGCACAGTCCATTTATTCCTTTCGGGGCGCAAATATTTATAATATTTTAAATTTCAAAAAAGATTATCCCGATGCCATGACGGTTTCGCTGGAGCAGAATTACCGTTCCACGCAGACCATTGTGGAAGCGGCGAACGTGGTGATTTCCAAAAACATCCAGCAATTCAAAAAAAACGTTTTCAGCGATAATGAAATCGGAGAAAAAATCAAAGTTTACCGCGCACTTTCCGATGCGGATGAAGCCAATTTTACGGCAGCCAATATTTGGGAGCTCCACCAGCGAGACCAGCGGAAATTCAATGATTTCGCAATTCTGTACAGAACCAATTCGCAGACCAGAGCTTTTGAAGACACTTTAAGAAAGAAAAACATTCCGTACCGTGTGTACGGAGGTGTTTCCTTTTATCAAAGAAAAGAGGTCAAAGATTTGGTGGCTTATCTCAGGCTTTTAATCAATGAAAACGATTCCGAAGCCTTGCTGAGAATCATTAATTATCCCGCAAGAGGAATCGGCGAAACCACTCAGAACAAGCTGATTGTTTTGGCTGATTCCCAAAATATTTCCCTTGCTCAGCTTCTGGATAATATTGGAATTTACGCTCCACAATTAGGACTGAACAACGGTGCATTAACAAAACTTTCCGATTTCTGGTCAATGATAAAGGCCTTTCAGGTGCTTCTGAAAACCGAAAATATTTACGATGTTGCTATGGAAGTTGCCAAACGCAGCGGCTTGATTAAATTTCTGAAAGACGACCAGACTCCCGAAGGAATTTCCCGTCTGGAAAACGTTCAGGAGCTTATGAACTCCATGCAGGGCTTCATCGAAGAACAACAGCAGTTGGAAGACGGAGATGCCTCGCTCGCCAATTTTCTCGGAAATATTGCGCTGACTACCGACCGGGACAAAAAAGAAGAAGGAACGGAAGACAGAGTTTCCCTGATGACCATTCACCTTTCCAAAGGTCTGGAATTTCCGGTTGTTCATTTGGTGGGTCTGGAAGAAAACCTTTTCCCGAACTTTATGAGCTCATCCACGAGAGAAGAACTGGAGGAAGAACGCCGTTTGTTTTACGTTGCCCTGACGAGAGCAGAAAAGCAGGTGTTTTTCACGTATGCGGTTTCGAGATTTCAGTGGGGAAAAATTACCGATGCCGAACCGTCCCGTTTTTTGAGCGAAGTGGACGGGAAATATCTTGATTTCATCAATCCTGCGGTGCAGAGCCGTTTTGTGAATCATTCCGGACTGAAATCCAACATTTTTGATGAATTTCCGGCTGAACCTCGTTCTTTCCAGAAAAAAGAGCCGAAAAAATCCCTCAGCCGTCCCGAAACGCCGCAGTCTTCTCCCGAACCCCGAAATCTGAAACCAATAGCTTCCGCAAAAATCAATACGCCGGTAAGTACGGCACAGCAGGACATCGAAGTCGGCGACAAAGTGCGGCACGACCGTTTCGGCGTGGGTGAAGTAACTTTCCTTGACGGAACCGACCCTGAAAACATCAAAGCTAAAGTTATTTTTCAGCATGAAGGAGAAAAAAATCTTATTCTGAAATTTGCGAAGCTGACGAAGATGTAATTTTTTCAAAAAAAAAACCCGGCAAAAAACTATATTTGTGAAAATTTAAACCCTCATCAATGAATACAGGAACAATACTGCTGATTTTTGTTTTTATTTATTTCATCGGTCTTTTGGTGATTTCGTATTTCACGAGCCGGAACTCGGACAACCAGTCTTTCTTTATCGGAAACAAAAAAAGCAAATGGTGGCTCGTTGCTTTCGGGATGATTGGGACGAGTTTGAGCGGTGTTACGTTCATTTCCGTTCCGGGAACGGTCGGGAAAATGACGGGCGGAGATTATCAGTTCGGCGGTTTTGAATATTATATGATGGTTATCGGGTTTTTCCTTGGCTATTTCATTGTGGCGGGTGTTCTTCTGCCGTTGTATTACCGGATGAATCTTACGTCCATTTACACTTATCTCGGAAAACGTTTCAACGTGGAAGCCCATAAAATCGGTTCGGTTTTCTTCATTGTTTCGAGGGCAATCGGAGCGACGGCAAGGCTGTATCTGGTGGTCAATATTTTGCAGATTTTCCTTTTGGGGCAACTTGGTGTTCCGTTTTGGCTGACTACGTTTATCCTGCTTCTGATGATTCTGCTTTATACATTTGAAGGCGGTGTGAAAACCATTGTGATTACCGATACGTTGCAGACTTCGTTTATGATTATCAGTTTGGTGGCGTGTATCATTTATATTTTATCCAACTTAAATTTATCTTTCGGCGAAGCCTATTCCATTCTGGAACAAAAACAATATACGCACCTCATCAATACCGATGTCAATTCCAAAACATTTTTTCTGAAAACCTTATTGGGCGGAATGTTCATCACGATTGCGATGACGGGATTGGACCAGGAAATGATGCAGAAAAATATCTCGGTGGACAACGTGAAAAATTCCAAAAAGAATATGCTCACGTTTGCTGTAACGCTTCTTTTCGTGAATCTGGCGTTTCTGTTTTTGGGCGGATTGCTTTATCTTTTTGCTTTGCAGAACGGAGCGGATTACGGTACAGTTACCGAAATTATCAACGGAAAGGAAAGTATTTCCAATGTGTTCGGATTTCAGGATTCTGCCGGAAAAATCGGCAATATAATGGGAGATGATTTGTTTCCGGCTCTCTCCCTGCAAGGTTATTTCCCACTGATTATTTCCGTGATTTTTATTATCGGGCTGATTTCAGCGTTATTTCCGTCTGCGGATGGTGCTTTAACGGCGGTTACGAGTTCGTATTGTGTGGATTTATTAAACATCAATGAAGACCAGACCAAAACCGAGAAACAGAGAAAATTAACAAGAATGAAAGTTCATTTGACGTTTACCGTGATTTTCTTCATTCTGATTATGATTTTCAAAGCGATTAACGATAAATCCATTGTTTATCTGATTATGGAAGTGGCAGGATATACTTACGGACCGCTTCTCGGGCTTTTCGCTTTCGGAATTCTGACGAAATACCAAATCGAAAAAAAAGGAGCAATTCTTACCGTCACGCTTCTTGCACCGGTTCTTACCTACGTTATTAATTATCTGGTTTCCACTTACACGAACTACAAAATCGGTGTGGAACTGATTATGCTGAACGGACTGCTCACATTCATCGGACTATGGCTGATTCGGAAGAAGTAAACGTAATTTTTTTGAAAAATTTCGTAATTTTGGCTTATGGAATCAAAACGATTGACCTTGTATGTGGATACTTCTGTTGTTGGAGGTTATTTTGATGAAGAATTTGCCATAGAAACACAGGAGTTGTTTGACAATTTACCACAATCGAAATATGACATTATGTATTCTTCCGTTACCGAAAGTGAATTGTTGAACGCACCAAAACAAGTCAGAGAATTACTCGACACCGTTCCCGAACAATTAAAAAGAAAAGTAGAATTAACAGAAGAAGCCGTAAAACTTGCGGACACTCACATTGCAGAAAACGTGGTGGGAAAAACAAGCCGTGAAGATTGTTTTCACATCGCACTTGCCACTATAAACAAAGCGGATATTTTGGTTAGTTGGAATTTCAAGCATATTGTAAATGTTTTCAGAATAAGAGGTTACAATGCTGTAAATCTGAAACTTGGTTACACTCAAATAGATATCCGTTCACCCAAAGACATTATAAATTATGAAAAATAAAGAATCAAAAAAGGAAACTATCAAAGATTTCAAAGCCGTAAAATTTATGCGTGAAGTAAGAGATAAAATCTCGGAAGACATCAAGGAAATGAACTTTGAGCAAATCAAAAAATACTTTGAAGAAAGAAAATTGAAATTAGCACAAAACGCCTAAAAAAATTCTGTACCATACAAAATCGGTGTGGAAATGATTATGCTGAACCACTTATGCTGATTCATTAATTTCCATTAAAAACCGCTACCAATAAAATAGTACTTTTGCACCCAAGTAAATCTAAAAAAATGAATAAAAGCATCGAAGAGTTAAAATCTCTTGCCACCCAAATCCGAAGAGATATCGTGAGAATGGTAAATGCCGTAAATTCCGGACATCCCGGCGGAAGTTTGGGCTGTACCGAATTTTTTACCGCACTCTACGGAAAAGTAATGGACTACAAACTGCCTTTCACAATGGAAGGTAAAAACGAAGACCTTTTCTTCCTTTCCAACGGACATATTTCGCCCGTGTTTTACTCCACTTTGGCACGTTTCGGATTTTTTCCCGTTTCGGAACTTTCCACTTTCAGAAAACTGAATACCAGATTACAGGGACATCCGACAACACACGAAGGACTTCCGGGAATTCGTATTGCTTCGGGTTCTTTGGGACAAGGTTTGTCGGTAGCAATCGGTGCTGCTCTTGGGAAAAAATTAGACGGAGATAAAAGTCTGGTTTATTCGCTTCACGGCGACGGCGAATTGCAGGAAGGGCAAATCTGGGAAGCGCTGATGTACGCTTCGGCAAAAAAAGTGGACAACATCATCGCCACTATTGACTACAACGGAAGACAAATCGACGGCGATACAGACGATGTATTAAGTCTTGGAGATTTGCACGCGAAATTGGAAGCGTTCGGCTGGAAGGTTTTGGAAGAGAAAAAAGGAAACGATTTGGAATCTGTCATTGCAATTCTGGAAAAAGCAAAATCCGAAACCGGAAACGGAAAACCTGTCGCAATAATGCTTCACACAGAAATGGGAGCCGGAGTGGATTATATGATGGGAACTCACGCGTGGCACGGAAAAGCACCGAATAACGAACAGTTGGAAAACGCACTTTCTCAGTTGCAAATGGACGAGGTAGCCGATTATTAATTATGAGTAATTGGTAATCTTTTAATTAATAATTAGACAAAAATGAAATATCAGATTTTAGATAAAAAAGATACAAGAAGCGGTTTCGGAGCAGGACTTGCGGAACTTGCAGATAAAAACCCGAATGTTGTGGCACTTTGCGCCGACCTTATCGGTTCTTTGAAAATGGAAAAATTCATTGAAAAAGCACCCGAACGATTTTTTCAGGTCGGAATTGCGGAAGCCAATATGATGGGAATCGCAGCCGGACTCACCATTAACGGAAAAATTCCGTTTACGGGAACATTCGCTAATTTTTCGACTTCAAGGGTTTATGACCAGATTCGCCAATCCATTGCCTACTCCGGAAAAAATGTGAAAATATGTGCTTCTCACGCCGGACTGACCTTGGGAGAAGACGGTGCAACACATCAGGTTCTGGAAGACATCGGAATGATGAAAATGCTTCCGGGAATGACGGTTATCAACACCTGCGATTACAACCAGACCAAAGCAGCAACTTTGGCGATTGCCGATTTTAAAGGTCCTGTTTATCTTCGTTTCGGAAGACCGGTTGTTCCGGTTTTCATTCCGGAAGATATGCCTTTTGAAATCGGGAAAGGAATTCTGTTGCAGGAAGGAACGGACGTTACGATTGTGGCAACCGGACATCTGGTTTGGGAATCTTTGGTTGCAGCAGACGAACTGGAAAAAGAAGGCATTTCCTGCGAAGTCATCAATATTCATACGATTAAACCTTTGGATGAAGAAATCATCCTGAAATCGGTAGAAAAAACCGGAAAAATCGTTACTGCGGAAGAACACAATTACATCGGCGGTTTAGGCGAATCCGTTGCCGGAATGCTTTCCCGAAAAAGACCAACAAAACAGGAATACGTCGCTGTAAACGATACTTTCGGAGAATCTGCAACACCGGAAGAACTGATGAAGAAATACAAAATCGATTCGGTTGCCGTAAAAGAAGCGGTAAAACGGATTTTAGGGAAATAAATTTATCCGGACAACAACCCTTTCAGAATATCAAAACCTCATAGGTTTCTGAAAACCTATGAGGTTTAGGAAGTTGAACAATATGTACACCCAAAAGCGTTAGAGCTTCAAGCTCTCACAACGCTCTTTAAAAACCCTTTCGGAATTTAAAAACTCTGAAAGAGTTGAAATAAAAGCACGGCTTCACAACTCAATGAAAAACAAATGGATAAGAAGTGTTTTGATGTTTACGGGAACCCTGTTCCTGATGATACTTCTTGCCAATTTCGGAGTGAATTTCTGGCTGAAAAAAAAACTTCCCGATTATCTTCGACAAAACACCGATTACATCATCAATTACAAAAATCTTGATGTGGATTTGGGAACGGGAAATATCTTTGCTTCGGGCGTTTCCGTGAATCCTAAAAATCCGGATAACCGTTCTGTACTGAATATTCAGGGTACGGCTGATAGCCTGAAAATCGGTAGATTGGGAGTTGTGGGGCTGCTGTTTTCCAAAAAAATATCGACTTCCGATTTAGAACTGGCAAATCCGCAGCTCAATATCATTCTTCCGAAACCCAAATCTGAAAAGGAGAAGAAAAACAATCCTTTCAGCGTTCAGAATATCAGAATCCGAAACGGAAATATCAGCATTTACAAGGAAAACATGAGCAAACTGCTTTCGGTTTCCCGGCTGAATCTGAAAGTGAAAAACCTAAAAATGAAAGAGCTTCCGGAGGAAAATATTCTGCCCATCACATTCGATGAATACAGTATTGACGGGGAAAAACTGTTTTTCAGAACAGCCCATGTTTATACGATAACTGCACAAAAACTCAACACCGAAAAAGGAAATCTCAGCATCACGGATTGTAAGCTGATTCCGCTTCTTTCTCAGGCTCAGTATCTGCATTTTTTTCCTGAAAAAGGAAATCTTTTCGCTTTCAGCTCCAAAAAACTTACTTTGGAAAATATTCAGTTGAAAAACAACGATATTTCTCTTTCCAAAATCCGGCTCGAAAGCCCTGATTTTAAAATATTTACCGCTGAAAAAAAACCGAAAAATTCCGCAGAGAAAACCGAAAATTCTTTTGCCGTTGAACATCTTCTCCTGAACAATGCCAATATCGAAATCATCAAACCGGACGGAACTTCGCTGTTTCAGGTAAGCAATCTCAACGCAGGAATTTCCGGACTTAAAAACAATTCTGTGAAAGGCGGACTGCCCGTTTCCTTTGAAAAATTTGATGTAAAAGGCAACAATATCCGTTTCGGAACGGCTACGCAGAAAATTACAGCGGGAGCCATTTCTCTTAATGAAAAATCGGGAGATTTCAGAAATATCATCGTAAAACCGACCGTTTCTGCTTCTCCGAAAACGCTTTTGGACTTTACGGCAAAACAATTTTCCTTTCAAGCCGACGACTGGAAATACGAAAACAAAAAGCTGAAACTCGCTATTCGGAATTTTCTGATTGACGGACTGAACGGAACCGTCCGTGCTTCCAAAAATCCACACGGAAAAAAGCCGGATTTTTCCGGAATTGAATTTCCGCTTCCGGTAAAAAATATTACGCTGAAAAATTCCAATATTACTTTTGAAAAAGGAAGTCGGCCATTGACATTTTACGATTTGAACGCCCGTTTTCAGAATGTGGAAATGAATGCCGAAACCGTGAAAAACGGAATTCCTTTTAAAATAGAAAATTACTCTCTCAGCACACGAAATTTTAAATATATTACAAAATTTTATGAACTTTCCGGCGGATTTTTAAAAGTAAACAACAATGCATTACAAACGGATAATTTTGCATTAAAGCCCCGATATACAAGGAGCCGGTTCGTCCGAATGATTACTGCGGAACGCGACCTTTACAATATTTCCGTTAATCGAATCAGCCTGAACGGAAAGTGGGATTTTCTCTCCCAACAAAAGTTTATGGAGGCTTCCCAACTGACGATTTCCGGTTTGGACGCCAATATTTTCCGAAGCAAAATTCCGCCTGACGACCCGAAGACAAAACCGTTGTATTCCGCACTTCTTCGGGGTATAAAATTTCCGTTGTACATCGAGAATACAGATATTAAAAACTCCCGCCTCGTTTACGAAGAAGATACTAAAAAAAGCGACGGACCGGGAAAACTGGAGTTCGGAAATTTTAATCTGAACGCCAAACATCTGAATTCCGGGAAAATGAAGGGGAAACCGACGAGGATTCCGGTTTCGATAGACTGCCGTTTTTTCAATGTTTCGCCGATGCACGTTGATTGGAATATGAATACCGCCAATCTTTCCGATGCGTTTGCTATTTCCGGAAAAATTTCTTCGCTTCCGGCAGCGAGCGTGAATGCTTTCGCAGAGCCGTATCTGAAAATCAGGACTTCGGGGCGTATTGAAAATCTGAAATTCGATTTTCATGGAGATAAAAACAAGCTGGACGGAAAGTTCCACATGAATCATCGGGATTTGAAAATCGCCGTTCTGAAAAATGGGGAAAAAGACAAGTTTATATCTGCTGTTGCTAATATTTTTGTCCGATCTTCCAACAAAAATCGGGAAAACGTAATCGTGGATGATGTGATGCGAGACCCTGCAAAATCTTTTTTCAACCTTTTCTGGAAAGGAATTGAAGAAGGTTTGAAGAAAACTTTAATCGGAAGCAATGTGGAGAAAACCGAACAAAGTGTCCGCAATACGGTGGATGGAGTAAAAACAGCCAAGGAAGATGCAAAAACCACAGTTTCGGAAGTGAAATCTGCGGTAAAAGAAACCTTGGAAAAGAAGAAAATGAATAAAGAAAAAGAGCAGCGGAATCCGTTTAAGAGAAAAGAAAGGGCAGAATAATCTTTAACCCATTTTTAATCGTTATCAGTTTACATAAACCGCTCTCCTTTTTTGAAATTTTTCAAATCGGTTACATAATCTTTAATGTATTGGTCGCTGGATTTCGGGCAGATGAGCAGTGCCTTGTCGGTATCTACGATGATATAATTTTTCAGTCCGTCGATGATTGCTGCTTTATTTTTTTTCAGCCGGATGATATTTCCTTTTGAATTATAAGTAAGCACGTGTTTTGAGTTGACGGTATTTTGATTTTCGCCTTTTTCGGCGTTTTCAAAAACGGAAGTCCACGTTCCTAAATCGCTCCATCCCAAATCGGCAGGAATCACATACACATTGTCGGCTTTTTCCATAATCCCGTTGTCGATGGAGATTTTATTGACCTGCGGGTAAATGGTTTCGATGCATTCTTTTTCCGAATCGGTGTTGTACGGGCAGCCGTCGAAATAGTTTGCCATTTCAGGAAGATATTTAGTGAAAGCCTTTTCAATCGTTTTTACATTCCACACGAAAATTCCTGCGTTCCAAAGGAAATCTCCCGATTCTAAAAAACTTTTGGCAATTTCCAGATTGGGTTTTTCTGTAAAAGTTTTCACTTTATAATAAGGATCGCCTTTTTTTTCTATAAACTGAATATAGCCGTATCCCGTGTCAGGGCGCGTGGGGGTAATTCCCAGCGTAATGAGATATTCGTTCTGAGAAGCCAGTTCGAATGCCAGATTGGTTTTTTCGATAAAGCGTTCTTCCTTTAAAATAAGATGGTCGGCAGGAAGCACGATAATATTGGCATTGCTGTCTCTGTCGGCAATTTTTCTCACCATGTAGAGATTGCAGGCGGCGGTGTTTTTCATAATCGGCTCGCCTACGATATTTTCCGGACAGATTTCCGGAAGCTGTTGAGCCGTAAGCTCCACATATTCCTGATTGGTGATGATGTATATGTTTTCGTTCGGAATTACTCGTGAAATTCTGTCGTAAGTCTGCTGAATCATCGTTCTTCCCGTTCCGAGAATGTCCTGAAACTGTTTTGGGAATTTTTGAGTGCTCATGGGCCAGAACCTGCTTCCGATTCCTCCTGCCATAATCACGCAGTAACGGTTGTTTTCCATAAAAAATTAAATTTTCTGAACTTTTGCCAGCGGTTTGAAATAATATTTTTTTCCGCTTTCAATGTTTTCACAAAGATACCTTTTTTTTGCTTTCTCCAGAATTTTGTAACGCTGTTTACGGTAGATAAATTCATTTTCTTGAAAATTTTCCAGCAGCACGGAATCGTCATCTTCGATATGAAAATACCTCACCAAATCAGGGCTCGACATGAAATTGGCTTTTGGGGATTTTGAAAATTTCAGAAGAATATGCCGAAAATCTTCTTCATAAACGGCAATGCTTTCCAGCAGCATTTCTCCGAATGTGTTTTTCCATTCCGCCCCGTGCGGCGAAATGCGCCTTCCAAACCGTTCAAAAGCAACTAGATGTGCCAGCTCGTGCGTAAGCACAAAGAAAAACAACTGTGGCGGAAGCGTGGAATTTACGGTAATTTCATGAGAAGAATCCGGCATTTTCCGGTAATCTCCTAATTTGGATTGTCTTCCTTTCGTTATTCGGATATGGATATGGTGATTGTCAAACCATTTCCGAAGAAAAGGAAGGGTATTTTCTGGTAAATATTTTTGGAGAATTGTGATTGACATAATTGGGCTTTCTGCTTCCAGTAATCAAATTCCTGAAACCTTTTACAAAGATAACGGAATTCCGGAATAGAATTCCAGCAATTTCAAGCTGAAAAGATAATTGTATTTCGCCTTTGCTACGCTTCCCTGTGCATTTGCATAATTATTTCTCGCAATATTGAGCACGTAAATTGAAGTTTTTCCGGCATCATAGCTTTTTTGTGCAAAATCCAGAGCAAGCTCCGAACTTTTTTCGGCTTCCAGAGCGGCGGAATAAATCTCATAATTGCTTTCCGCATCGAACTGAGCTGCCTGAACATTCTGCTTTACTTCCTGCTTTTGCTGTAAAAGTGCATTTTTAGCAATATCTTCATTGATTTTGGATTGCTCCACCTGAATTTTGGTAATTCCTTTGTTAAAAATCGGAATGTTGGCGGATAATCCCAACTGCTGCCCGAAATTATCCTTGTATTGCTGTGTAAAATTGTGGTCGTTTCCGTAATTCAAAGCATTGAAATAAAATGTTCCGATTCCCGCATTTGCAGTAACGGTAGGGAAAAAGGCGGTCTTTGTAACTTCTGTTTGCGCTTCTGCGGATTTTATCCTGCTTTCGGCAGCTTTTATCTGTGGCTGAAGATTGTAAGCGGTTTCCAAAACGGATTCTACGGAAAGAAGCGGAGCATTTACATTGTCCACGTTCATATTTTCTACATCAAATTCTTTAAAATCCGGAAGCTGGAGCAGCTGTGCAAGATTGAAAAGAGAGCGGTTTACATTCACTTCCGAAGATTTCAGATTTTGGGTTTCTCTTGCCAAAGCCGCTTTCGATTCTGCCAAAGTAGTTTGCGGAGTGGTTCCTACTTCGGTGGTGATTTTGGCTCTGTCATATTGCTTTTGAGCGTTTTCCAGTGCGCTTTGGTTGATTTTTACAATTTCTTTATTAAGCAAAACCGAAAGATATTGCTGTGCGATTTGCAGCGAAATATTATTTTTGATGTTTTCAATATCATATTGTGCCGCTTCTACATCGAATTCTGTTTTCCGGATATTTTTTTCCAGCCGTCCGTTGTTGTACACCAGAATATCGGCACCGACATTGATACTGTTATTGAAATTATCGTTTCGCTGCGTCGTTCCGAAAACATCCTGACCTTGTCCGAAACTTGCAGTATTGCTGATATTTCCCGAAACTCCTGGTAATTTCTGGCGTTTGGAAATTTCCAGATTTTTTTCCTGAATATTTTTATTGTAATTGTTTTGGATGACATGTAGATTGTGTTGAGCAGCATAATTCACACATTCCTGAAGTGTCCATTTTTTCTGCGAAAAAGCAAAAGCAGAAGCCATAACCAATATAAAAACAGCTGTTTTTTTCATTCTCGATTTTAATGAATTAGAAGTGGCAGAAATAGTTTTGTTACAGATTATTTTATAAATTTATGCTTTGTTTTTCCCACATTGATTTGTATGTGGAATTTATAGATATTAATTCCTGATGATTTCCTTGTTCTACTATTTCACCGTCTTTCATTACTAAAATTTCATCAGAATTTACAATAGTGCTTAATCGATGGGCTATTACAATCATTGTTTTTCCTTGATTTCTAAATTCTTGTAAAGTTTTCTGAATAATTTGTTCTGCTTCGGAATCCAAAGAAGAAGTCGCCTCATCTAAAATTAAAATTTCAGGATTTTTGTATAATGCTCTTGCAATGGCAATTTTCTGTTTTTGTCCGCCAGAAAGTTGCGACCCGTTCTCTCCCAAATAAGTTTGAAAACCATTCGGAAGTTTTTCTATAAAATTTAAAAGACCCAAATTTTTTACAATGTTTAATATTTTTTGAACATCCGGAAAACCTTCTCCCAAAGCAATATTTTCAATCACATTTCCGGAAAATAAATCTATTTGCTGTGGAACCACCGAAATCAGATTTCTTAATGAATAATTGGAAATGTAATTAATATCATAATCGCCAATCGTTATTTTTCCTGATTTTAAAGGATAAAGTTTTTGAATTAAAGCCGCTAAAGTGGTTTTTCCGCTTCCGCTTTCTCCGATTATGGCTGTGGTTTTTCCTTTCTGAATTACGCAATTAAAATCTTCAAAAACATCAACACGGCTTCCGTAACTGAAATATACCTCTTTGAAATGAATGTCTCCGATATGTTCTTTTGAAAGGTCGATTTTTTCTGTAGTTTCTTCTCTTTCCAAATCCATAATTTCAAACAAACGGTCGGCTGCAATCAAAGCGTTTTGTATGGTTTTGTTCATTCCGATAAGTTGGGCAACAGGACTTGTGAAATACCCGATTAACGCATAAAAAGATAATAATTCTCCCGGCGTAATCGTGCGGTCTATCACATATCCCGAACCAACCCAAAGCAGAATAATCGTAAAAATTCTCGACAAAAATTCTGATGAATTTCCAGAAAACAAACTGTTGAGAATCGATTTGTAAATGGTTTTTAAAAGTTTGGTAAAAGCATTGTCCGTTTTATTGTTGGCAAAAGTTTCTACACCGAACTGCTTAATGGTTTTCACGGAAGTAATGGATTCCACCAGATGAGATTCCAACTCTGCACTTTCTTCCATTAGTTTTCGTTCCACTTTTTTATTCAGCCGGTTGGTAATCCAATAAACGATGAAATAAAAAGGAATAACTAATGCCATTATCAAAGCCAATTTCCAGTAATAGGTAAACATCAGGGCAAATGAAAAAATGACAATGAAAATATTTACGAAAATCTGTATTGCCACATCATTGATAAACGCCCGAATTTTTACGGCATCATTCACACGAGAGATGATTTCCCCGACTTTCATCGTATCGAAAAAACGCTGCGGCAGTTTCAGCAAATGTTTGTAATAACCCAAAATCAAATGCTTGTCCATTTTCTGCCCGGTTTGTAAAACCAAAACGCTTTTCATTACACTGATGAAAATCTGAAACAACAGAATGACAATCATTCCAACGGAAAGCAGATTGAGTAATCTTCTGTTGCCGTCAATCAGAACATAATCGGTAATTTTTTCAATGTAAATCGAAGTGGACAATCCCAAAACCGTATAAACCACCGCTCCGATGAGAGCCTGCAAAAGAATGCTTTTGTGCGGCTGCACCAAGTTCCAAAACCTTTGATAAATACTTGTTTTTTCGTCTTTCTGTTCAAAATATTGGTTAGGTTCGAGCAGAATTAGAACGCCAGTCCAGATTTTGGAAAAATCTTCCAAAGAATATTTTTCTATTTTACCGAAAGCAGGGTCCATTACTTCGATAGTTCCTTTGGAAACTTTGTAAATCACAACGTAATGATGATACTGCTCTTTGGTAATAACGTGAGCAATGGCAGGAAGCGGAATTTCGGGCAGAGCGTCTGCTCCGCCTTTTACGCCTTTTGCATTGAAGCCCATTTTTTCCAATCCCTGAACCATCCCCAAAACATTCGTTCCCCGTGTATCGGTATGGCTGATTTGGCGTATTTTGGCAATCGGCATTTTCAGTCCGTAGTGAGCGGAAACGGAAGCCAGACACGCTGCTCCGCAATCTTTTAAATCGTGTTGTTTCACGAGTATATCTTTCTTCATTATTTCAGTTTCGGATTAAACCAGTCATCTACTCTGTCGAACAATAACTGCCAAAGCGTGCGGTCTGTGAGATGAAATCTCGCAGTAAGCGTCATTCCTTTTCCGATTTGTCCTTTGTAGCCGTTTTTCAGTTGGAGGTAATTTTTATCCATATTGCAAAGCACACGAAAATAGGCTTCTCCCGTTTGCTGATTGACGGTAATATTCCGGTCGATTTCTTTTACCGTTCCGTCGAGAAGTCCCCACTGATTGTAATTGTAAGTATCTATCTGAACCTTTACTTTTTGTCCGGTTTTGATGAAGCCGATGTCTTTTGGCAAAACCATACATTCTGCAACGAGGGATTCTTCGGGAGAGATTTCTCCGATATTCTGTCCCTGAATGATGAAATTTCCTTTTTGAACACCCGAAAAATTAACTAATCTCCCCGAAATGGGAGCGGTAACAATATAATTTTTCTGCTCCTGACTGATGCGGGTAATCTCTGAACCGAGAGAACGTATCTGCCGTTCTGTTTCCCGTTTCTGTGCCTGCCATTGTGCTAATTGCTGTTCTCTGATGCTCCCGATTTGCATAACCAAACCCTGATGGTCGTGGTAAAATTTATCGTATTCTGCTTTGGGAATTACACCCTGTGAGTAGAGCAAATCTGCACGGCCTAAATCTTTTTTGGCAAGGGAAAGTTGGGATTGCACCTGTGCGATTTTCTCCTGCATTGCAGAGAGTTCTCTTTGGTACTGCCCGGTTTGCAGACCGCCGTACTGCCCTTTTGTAAGGCGGTTGAGGTCTTGCAGTTGTGCGTTGTAATCTGCACTTTGGCTGCTTTGCAGCTGCTTTTGGGTATCTAACTGCTCTGCGGTTACCACCAAAAGTGTATCGCCTTGCGTTATGGTTTGGTTGTTTTTCTCTAAACCTGTTTTTATAACCTTACCCGAAACTACCGCAGTAATTTGTGTATTTTCTGCAACAGAACGAATTACACCGCGAGATGATGAAGAAATGGGAATTGTGATTAGTGGCAGTAAAACCACAGCAAAAAGTAAAAACAAAACAATACCCAAGTAGATTGTTCTTTTAAACATAACTAAGGATATGGGATAAAACGGTGAGGAGGATTTTGAAAAAGACAGTAAACATTCTTAAAAAACAGTCAATAGTTTAATTAATAAATAAAAATCCGTATAAATTATAGCAGAAATGTAAAAGCGTAGTTAATAGAAATGCATATAATGAGTTTCTTGTTCTTGACATATAAATATAAAAACTATTTATCAGAAACCCTCCAAAAAAAGTCATGGTTACATATAGCCAATTGTACCAATGCATTTGTGAGAAGACAATACTCATTAGAATTACGCATACATAAAAATTATGTATTTTAAAGTATAAAAGTAACCTATAAAGCAAATATTGAAAAATTAGAGTTTCAATAATCGGAGCAACAATCAAGGCTAAAAAAAACGTTTCCTTTCTTGAAAGTTTACTAAATTCTGGATATGTATAATGGAAAAAGTAATTATTTAGCGTAACAAAAAAGTACCCGTTGAGAATTGCTAAAAACAGTATCCCTAAAAAATACAATAAAATACTATAACCTTTTGACATTTTTTAATAAATTAATTAAGCAGACTATAATAATTACAGTCTGCCTAACTTAAATTGTTAATGGTCTTGCCTAGTGCTATTTATCTGCCCAGCTTCCTACGGGTACTGGAGTACTGAGAAATGTATATACACCATGTGCTATATAACCTATTCCATATGATACATCATACCAGAATCCATCTCCTCCATTAATATTTAATAGTTCGTCGTTTGTAAGTGCTTGAATATTCTTCATTTTATATTATTTTAATTGTTAAGTATTATTTAGGCGGATTATAATTTCCATTCCATCCGTCTCTTAAGCCATTTTTAATTTCATTCCAATTGTCCATAATTTGTTCCGCCAAAAACCACCAACCACCGTTTCCCCCGGCATTGATAGCAATAACTTCCTTAGCATTAAGCTCAGTTTTTAATCCATAATTTTTTAAGATTTTAAAGTTAATATTTTTTTACACTAAAAAAACAATATTGTTTTCCTGACCGCAAACCTCGTATATATTATTCAGCTACACAATTCGTATAAGAATAAATTATTCCCAACCGAATAAGTTATTCGTAAAAGAATTTTTACTTTTGTGCGATAAACACAAAATATTTTGAAATTAGATTTGGATAAAATACGTTCAGTCCGTATTCAAAAGGGATTTTCTCAAGAATATGTTGCAGATGTATTGGAGATTTCTCAGGCAAAATATTCCCGTCTTGAGAGTGGAAAAATAGAAATTACACTACGGGAATTTTGCGAACTTATCAGCTTGTTGGGATTAAACTCGTCAGATATAATAATCAAAGCAAGCTAATTTTAATTTTTTCTGCCGGTTCAGGCATTCATTTATATTTTTATTTTATTGCGCAGGTTGGGAAACGAACAGTAATTAAAATTCTTCTGATTTTCAATTATTTACAAAAAATAAATGTTTTTAAATTTTCATTTCCTAAAATTTTTTTCCAGAAACAATACCCAAATAGATAGTTCTTTTAAGAGCCTGTTTAAATTTTACCGAAATTTATTTTTATGCTCATAAAGAATATCTTTGCTATATTTTGATGCTCTTTTGAGCGTATTTTTCACTTCCTATTTTCGATTTATCCCGATAAATCTTCAAACTCGAAGCAAAAAATCCATCTCAAAATAGCTATAAAAATTTTTAGCAATAAAATTTAAACAGGCTCTAAACATATTCAATCTGAAAACTTCAATACTTTTAGCAAAGATTGGTAATTTATATCCGGAATTTGTAATAACTCAGTTTTTAGCCGTTTGTTGAATTTCAGAATTATGATTAAAAACGGATATTTATTTTAAAAAATTATAAAAATACGATACCTATTATTCTGGATTGTTTTAGTAGCTTTGTGTAAAATATTGAAAACATGAAAAAAATTTTATTTTTTGCGTTGGGTTTACCCTGTTTTTTGTCTGCACAAACCTCGCTATTCAGTGATGATTTTGAAACCACTTCGGATTTGGCAGCAGCAGGATATACTTTGTACAACGATTCGTATACACCTTTCGGAACGTATGCGGCTTTATTTCCGAATGCATGGTCTGTAATATCGTGGACTAATGAGGGAGAAAACACGGTAGCTTCTTGCCCTTCCTGGTTCACTACTTTGAACAATGCGGATCGCTGGCTTATTACTCCGGCAGTTACCATTCCGGCAGAGGCAACTTCTGCTACGCTTACCTTTAAAGCCAGGTCTCATGATTCACCACCTTATGATGACGGATTTTTTCTGAAAATTTCCACTACGAATACTCAAAAGGCATCGTTTACGAACATTCTCGAGATTCCTCATGCAACAAGTGATAATATGCTTATGCAGACTCCCTATACTGTTGATTTGACGGCTTATAAAGGTAGTACGGTTTATTTAGCATGGGTGAATAATTATCTTAACGGAAACCTTCTGAGTGTTGATGATATCGAAGTAATTGCGCAAGGAGATTTGGCTGTAAGCAATGTTCAAGCGAAAAATGCAGCCGTTGTTTATCCTAACCCTGCAGTTTCAGAATTTAAAATCCAACTGAATGCACTTTCCGCAGAAATTATGGTTTCAGATGCTTCGGGAAAAACGGTTAAAAAATATGAATCTCTTCAGGACAGCTATGATATTTCTTCGTTGAAGCCAGGAGTCTACTTTATTACGATTAAGACCAGTACAGGAACCCAGACCCAAAAATTAATCAAAAAGTAAATGATAAAAGAGAGCAGTTAGCTCTCTTTTTTTATTTCATTAATCCTGTTAATCAGCGGAAGCGAAAAAATTCCGCTTTTCTGCAAATACATTTCGTAAAAAGTTTTTGCCTTTCCCCCGAAATCCTTGTTTCCGGTTTTTTGATATTTATGAAAGAAAAGATGTCCCAGCAATTCAAAATACGGAAGATGATGCGAAGTATCTTTTTCATTGATAATTTGGGTGATTTCCTCCGTAGATTTGGATGAAAGTTCATCAAAACTCATTTTGAAAGTGTCGTTCATATTGGTATCGAAAATTCGCTGAAATTCAGTGAGTTCGCTTCCGCTACTTCCTCCCAAAATTATTTTGGAAAGAAATTCGTTAAATTGCTTTACGATTCTTATAATGTAGTCTTTGTCGTGTATCATTTTTTGTTTAAAGTTTTGCTCCTATGCGAAAAACAGATACGCCAAACCAATCGAAGTAATAATTCCCACTAAATCCGCCAGCAGCATCGCAACAACGGTATATCTCGTATTTTTCACGGCAACTGCCCCGAAATAAACGGCAATTACATAAAAAGTAGTATCCGAGCTTCCCTGAAGAACCGCAGCCAGTTTTCCCTGAAAACTATCTGCTCCGAAAGTGTTCATCGTATCGACCATCATTCCTCTTGCTCCCGAACCGGAAAGTGGTTTTATCAAAGCAGTCGGAAGTCCGTCCACAAAACGTGTGTCGAGATTGGCAAGATTGGCAATCCATTTCATTCCGTCAATAATCACTTCAAAAACTCCCGATGTTCTGAGCAGCGAAATAGCAACCAGCATTCCGACCAGATAAGGAATAATTTTCACACAGGTATAAAATCCTTCTTTTGCGCCATCAATAAAAGCGTCGAAAATATTAATCTTTTTATAAATTCCGCCCAGAATAATCGCGAAGAAAATAAAAAGAATCAATCCGTTGCTCAGCACTTTACTGAACGTATCCAGCTCATCTTTGCTTAACCGTACAAGATACCAAACCAAACCTCCGATAATTACAGAAATTCCGCCAACATAAGCAATAACGGCGGGTTGCAGCAGATTGATTTTCTGATACAGTGAAACCACAATCATTGCAGCAAGAGTTGCGGCAAAAGTAGCAATCATACAAGGCAGGAAAATATCTGTCGGAGTATGCGAACCCATTGAAGCACGAAGCGCAATAATGGAAACCGGAATCAGCGTCATTCCGCCGGCGTGAAGGCAGAGAAACATAATCTGCGAATTACTGGCGGTATCTTTATTCGGATTCAGGGTTTGCAGACTTTCCATTGCTTTTAAACCGAACGGAGTTGCGGCATTGTCCAGACCGAGAAGATTGGCGGAAAAATTCATCAGCATGTGTCCGAAAGACGGATGATTTTTCGGAATTTCGGGAAAGAGTTTGGAGAAAAACGGCTGAATAAATCTCGAAAGAAGACTGATTCCGCCTGCTTTTTCCGCAATAGACATAAATCCCATAAAAAGTGTCATAATTCCGATTAATCCAAGACAGATTTTCACAGCAGTTTCGGAAGTGCCGATTACGCCGTCCGTTTCCTGAATTCGGTACACCGCAACATTTTGTTTCAGCGAATCGGTTTTGTAATGAATGTTATTTTTTTCAAACTGATGATTTGAGGCAAGTCCGTTCCGGATTTCCGGAGAAAGCGTTTCCATTTTTTGTGAAGCAATTTTCACTGTGTCGCCGCTTTTTCCGACCACCATATCGTTGTAAATACTTTTGTAATTGCCGGATGAAAGATATTTGATGCTTCCGACCAATACGGCAACAATAATAAAAGCCGACCAGATTCTGCTTAATACCATTTAAAAAATTTTTGATAAAAGTAAAGAATTTTTTGCTTTGAGGTGATGATTTTGCAGGGAGAATGTTTTACAAGCGTTATAATCTCCTCATATTTTCTTTCTCTTCCAGAACGCCTTTCACGTCATAAATAATACCGTTGGTATTCAGGATATTCTGAATATCTATATTTTTAAATTCATTATGGGAAACGGCTAAAACCACGGCATCGTATTTTTCATCAGGCAGGGTAGTTACAGTGGTGATTCCGTATTCGTGCTGCACTTCGGCAGGGTTTGCCCACGGGTCGAAAATGGTAACATCCGTTCCGTATTCCTTTAAATTTGAAACCACGTCAACCACTTTGGTATTCCGCACATCCGGACAGTTTTCCTTAAAGGTAAATCCCAAAACCAATACTTTAGAATTTTTCACTTTCAAATCTTTGTGAAGCATGAGCTTCACCACTTCACCGGCAACGTACTGCCCCATAGAATCGTTCATTCTTCGTCCCGCCAAAATAATTTCGGGATGATAACCGAATTCCTGCGCTTTCTGCGCCAGATAATACGGGTCAACGCCGATGCAGTGTCCGCCAACCAAACCGGGTTTGAAAGGGAGGAAATTCCATTTTGTTCCGGCAGCCTCTAAAACATCGTGCGTGTCGATATTCATCAGATTGAAAATCTTCGCCAATTCGTTTACGAAAGCAATATTAATATCTCTCTGAGAATTTTCGATGACTTTTGCGGCTTCCGCCACTTTGATGGTCGGCGCAAGATGCGTTCCCGCTTCGATGACGGATTTGTAAAGATTGTCCACAATTTTCCCGATTTCGGGCGTTGAACCGGAAGTTACTTTCAGGATTTTTTCGACGGTGTGAAGTTTATCGCCGGGATTGATTCTCTCGGGAGAATATCCCGCAAAGAAATCTTCGTTAAATTTCAAACCCGAAACTTTTTCCAGAACAGGAATACATTCTTCCTCCGTTACACCCGGGTAAACCGTCGATTCGTAAATCACAATATCTCCTTTTTTCAGGACTTTTCCAACGGTTTCGCTGGATTTGTAAAGCGGCGTCAAATCAGGACGATTATTTTTATCAACCGGTGTCGGAACGGTAACAACGTAAATATTGGAATCGGAAATATCGTCCAATTTGTTGGAGCAAAAAAGTCCCGTTTCCCCGAATTTCGGATTTTCGGAAACCAGAGCGGATTTCAGTAAATCGTCGGAAACTTCCAGCGTTTCGTCTTTCCCCGAATTGAGTTCGGCAATTCTTTTTTCGTTAATATCAAAACCGACAACAGGATATTTTGTCGAAAATAATCTCGCCAAAGGCAATCCAACGTAACCCAAACCGATAACGGAGATTTTGAGACTTTGAGACTTTGAGACTTTGAGACTTTGAGACTTTGAGACTCGGAGAATCTGAGACTTTGAGACTCGGAGAATCTGAGATTGGGAGATGTTATTTGTAGAATTTTCCATTTTTTAAATTTTCCATTTTTCAGGGTTAATAGACATTTTTACAATCATTCCGAGAATGAAATTATATTTTTCGTCAAGTTTTTGATGTGTTTCTATATCAATATATTCACAAGCCAAAGCATAATCCAGCCAAACCTGTGTCTCTGCGGCTTCGCCTTCGGAATCACTTAATTTTGCAATGAATGCTTTTTCATAACGTCTTTTCCTAAAAGCCTCCGCAATATTTGCGGATACCGAACGTGATGACCTTCTGATTTGGTCTTTGAGAGAATAGGTTTCTTCTTTCGGAAAGTTTTTGGAAAAATTAAAAATCTCCATTCCTGCTTCAAAAGATAACTGATATACCTTCAAATCCCGATGCGTTCTTATTTTCTCCATATTTTTAAATTGTTATTCACTTCTCATTTTCTCAAAGTCTCCCAGTCACCAAGTCTCCCAGTCACCAAGTCTCCCAATCTCCCCGTCTCTTCATCAAAGATTCTCCCAATACCACTTCACGGCTTCTTTCAGTCCATCTTTCATAGAATATTGGGGATTGTAATTTAATAAGTTTTTCGCTTTGTCTATGCTTGCCAGAGAGTGCGGAACATCGCCTTTTCTGTAATCACCGTAGATAACTTCCACTTCAGCGATTTTTGAGTCGAATTCGGATAAATATTCTTTCAGATATTTTACCAAATCGTTTAACGTGGTTCTTTCTCCGAAAGCAGTATTATACACCTGATTCTGTGCCTCCGGATTTTCGGAAGTGAGCGCCAAAAGATTCATCAGAATAACGTTGTCAATATAGGTAAAATCTCTGGAATATTCTCCGCCTCCGTTAATAGTCGGAGATTCGTGGTTCATCAACTGCATTACGAATTTCGGGATAACCGCAGCGTAAGCACCGCCCGGATTTTGTTTTCTTCCGAATACATTGAAATACCTCAAACCGATGGTGTCAAAGTCATACGTTTTTTTGAAAACATCGGCATACAATTCGTTCACGAATTTCGTAATCGCATAAGGCGAAAGCGGTTTTCCGATTTTGTCTTCCACTTTCGGCAGCGTTTCGGAATCGCCGTAAGTTGATGAACTTGCCGCATACACAAATCGTTTCACGCCGGAATCTCTTGCTGCAACGAGCATATTGAGAAATCCGCCGACATTTACATCATTGCTCGTAATCGGGTCGTTGATGGAACGCGGAACAGAGCCGAGTGCGGCTTCGTGAAGCACAAAATCCTGATTTTCACAGGCTTTTTTGCAGGTTTCCAAATCGCGGATATCGCCTTCGATTAAGGAAAAATCCGGATTGTTTTTGATGGCTTCGAGGTTTTCTCTTCTTCCTGTGGAAAAATTGTCGAGGCAGGTTACTTTTGCTCCGCAACCGAGCAATTCTTCGCAAAGATTGGAACCGATGAATCCGGCTCCGCCTGTTACTAATATGTTTTTGTTTTGAAGTTTTTCTTGAAAATTGTTCATTTCTTTTTCTTCGGTTCAGGTTAAACCACCCCGTGCTATGTTTGCAAAATAAATTCTAAAAGTTAAAATTTTTCATTTAGAAGAAAATATTGAAAAAAAACAACAAAAAGACAGATGTCCCGAAGGTAATCAATATCGTTTTTGACACTTATTGCTCTTGTTTGTTTTCTAAATAGTGAATAGAAACATAACGCAACGGTTCGGTGAAGCCAATGCTGTTTTGGTCTGCAAGAAAACAACTTTCCAATGAAATTTAAAAACTTTTGTCATGACAAAAATAGGAAAAAAAGTGATTGGTGTGGCGTAAGTTCCAAAATTCTGGTGATGAGTTTTTTGAATGACGAAGAAAAACAAGTCATTATCAATGTTTGCAGCAACAAAGCGGGCATTGAAATCAACCTTAATCGAGGTTTGCAAAAAAACTTTTATGGCAGATTTTTAGAATTATAAATGGAAAATAAGAATATTAATAAAATTATATTTAAAAACGAAAATTTTTAACTTTGAAAATTTTTGCCACCCCTCCAAAGGAGGGGAATTCTTACCGCAAAAAATTAAACTCAAATAAAAAAATTCGCAATCGTATAAATCACCAAACCGACCAAACTACCCACCAAAGTCCCGTTCACACGGATAAACTGCAAATCTTTCCCGACTTCTAATTCTAATTTCCGGCTCAACTCTTTTCCCTCCCAGTTTCCGACGGTAGAACTGATAAGACTTCCGAACTGGTGCGTGTTTTTCAGAATATATTTGTAAGCCGTTACCCGAATCCAATGGTCGATTTTGTATTGCAACTGTTCGTCGTTTTGGAGGTTTTGGGAAAGTTCGTTGAGATTTCTTCTGATATAATTTTTCACGGGAGAATCCTCTTTTGACAGTTCTTCCGTAATGGTTTTCTTAATGGAATCCCAAATATCGGAAGCATAGGAATTCAGTTTTTCTTCCTGCAAAAAGTTATTTTTAAGGTTCTGAAAATCCTCTTTCCAGCGGTTTTCGGTTTTCAGTTCAGAGGCGAAAAGTTCCAGTTTCTGCGTGATTTCACTTCTCAAAGAATGGTTTTCGTCCTGTTCCACTTCCTCAAAATAATTCGACAGCCCTTTCGTGATTTTATCTGCAATCGCATCATCTACAAACTTCGGAATCAAGGTAAAACTCTCTTTTTTCACGCGTTCACGAACCATTTCGTGATTTTGGAGAACGTATTCTTTGATTTGTTTGGAGAGGTTGGTAATCAGTTTCTGGTGTTCGTTTTTTTCTACCACATATTCCAGTCCGCTTCCTACAATCTGGCTGATATTCAGTTCGGAAGTCATTTCTCCGGCTTTTCGGGAAATAAATCTTACCACGCTTTCATCGTCTAATTTCCGAAGAATATTCAGCACGATTTCCGAAGTTTCATTAATTAAAACTTCCTGATTTTTGTTTTTGGAAAGCCATTCTCCAACGAAGACCGAAATTTTTAGTTTTAAAATATACGGACGGATATTTTGGGGCGAAAGAAAATTTTCCACCACGAAATTCCCCAGATTATCGCCAATCCGCTCTTTGGAATTCTGAATCAGGTTCGTGTGCGGAATTTTCAGTCCGAGAGGATAATGGAACAGAGCCGTTACCGCAAACCAATCCGCCAAAGCTCCGACCATTGCTGCTTCCGAAAACGCCCGAACATAGCCAATCCAGTGCGAATCGTTGGTTTTCTGCATTACGGTTGTGATGATAAAAATTACCGCCATCAGAACAAAAAGTCCCGTAGCAAAGGCTTTGTATTTCCGGAGTTGTTTTTTTTTTTCGAGGTCGTTCATTGAATCAAATTTAGTAATTTTATCTTTTATGATTCTTTTCGCTCGCTCTGTCAACGCAAAGAAAAAAGTGGTTCTTCGACAAAAACTGTGGATTTTAAAATTAACTTTTATCTATAATTCTAAATTTCTGTTCTTTTGTCTTGAAACAAAAGAACCAAAAGTTCAAGACTTGGAAAC
>JASGDB010000082.1:0-59627 GCA_049841315.1 Bergeyella sp.
CTAAATTAGTCGCATAATGAAATTTTGTCCCGCCCTCGAACAGTGGAAATTTCTTAACGAAAATTCTTTAAAATTTTTAACGCCTCCGTTTCCGAGGTCATTTTAAAATAATATGGATATTTTTTTTCCATACAAAATGGCGAAGAGCCCGGTTTTTAAATCTGAAAAAACTATCGGTTCTCAAAACGTTTGGTTTTTCTTCATCATTCAATAAACTCATCACCAGAGCTTTGGAACTTACGTCCACGCCAATCACTTTTTTACTTTAATTTCGCCATACTAATAGCTGTTTTTAATTCAAAGGATTCAAAAATTATCATTTTATAACAACAATATTGAAAATTCTTGCGAGAAAAAAAATCCCTACTTTTGGCTTCAAAATCATAATGAATGAAAAACCTCTGCCTGCTGCTGGCTCTGATTGTCCTCACTTCCTGTGTTTCCGTGAAAAAACATAACGAACGTTTAGAAAAACCTATCGCCCCCGAAAAACTGAGAAAAGACACAGATTTCGCCTATGCAAAACTGAAAAAACTGCATCCCGAACTGTACCGCTACACCGGCAAGGAAAAAATGGACAAAAAGTTCGACAGCCTGAAAGCAACGATTCAGCAGCCGATGAAATCTGCGGAATTTTATACCAAACTTGCGCCCGTAATCGCAGAAGTGCGAGAGGGACATCTCCGCCTCGTTCCGCCCGAAAAAATGCTTACCAAAAAAGAAATCAAAAAACTGAAAAACCAGAAAGGTCTTTTGGGAAGAATGAACTACGTGATTGACAGCAACCGGATTTTCGTAAAAGACAACCGCGATAAATTTGAAAACATAAAAGTCGGCACCGAAATCCTCTCCATAAAAGGAATTCCTGTAAAAAATTATCTTGACAGATACCAGAATTTTGTCAACAGCGATGGTTATAATACTACTTTTCAGAAATATTCAATGGCGAGACGGTGGACTTCATTTTTCACTATCGAAAACGGAATTTTAGACAGCGTAGAAATCAGCACCAGATACCGGAATGAAACAAAAACATTCTATATCCACCGCGAAATTCAAACCAAAAAGGAACAGAAAGAAGAAAAAAAACAAATAGCCGTCATCAAAAAAGATGAAACAAAGAAAACCAAAGACTACAATCCCGCTCTCCGCGATTTCAACCGTGATTTGCAGTTTCTGAGCGCAGACAGCTCCATTGCGTACATGAAAATCAAAACTTTTTCGGGAACGTATTCAAGGAAGTTTTATAAGGAAAGTTTTGCTCAGCTCCAAAAAACGAAATCAAAATACCTGATTCTGGATATCCGCGACAATTTGGGAGGCTCGCTTTCGGAGATTCACAACCTTTATTCTTATCTGTCGCCGGAAGAATTTCAGTTCCTGAAAGATATTGAGGTAACGAGCAGAACTTCCATGCTCCATGCGAATTATTTCAGTGATTTTTCAACGATTACACAACCCATCGCCGTTATCGGGTATCCTTTATATTTCATCGGAACAATGCTTTCCACAAAGAAAAAAGACGGAAAAATCTATCTCAAAAACAACAATGCTTTCACCTTGAAAAAACCTAAAAAGACTGTTTTCAAAGGAGAAATCTATGTTTTGGTAAACGGAAGCAGTTTTTCCGCCTCCTCAATTATTTCATCAAAATTAAAGAATGACAAAATAGCCCTCATCGTCGGCGAGGAAACCGGAGGTGCGAATGACGGAACGGTTGCCGGACGCTACTCCTCCCAAAAGCTCCCGAATTCCAAAATGTATCTGCCGATTGGTTTAATGCTGATTCAGCCGGAAATAAATTTTAGCCACACCCAAAAAGGAGTAATTCCCGATATGGAAATTATTCCTTCACTAAATGATGTGTTAGAAAAAAAGGATATTCAGCTGAAATGGGTGATGGATGATATTGAGAAAAAGGGAAAGCTATCCTCTCGCACGCTCCAGTAGCACCATCATCAGAAAAGAAAGAACTACAAGTGTTTCATCTTCATCATCAATATCCACCATTCTGTTCAGCTGGAATCTTCTTCCAATCAGCGACGGCATTTTTTTCAAATTAAAATATACTTTTCCCGAAGCATCTTTCACGCTGTAGGAAGGGTTGAGAAAATACCCCGTAAACATCCCTAAAATCGGGATTTCACCGACAAAACCGTCCCAGATTTTCACCCAGGCATTGTCTTCGGTAATGGTAAATTTCACCACATCATTTTCATCCACAATGTCATAGGTAGATTTCCAGAACGAGCGCATTCCTTTTCTTGCCAGCCTGCCGTACCGTTTTGCATTAACGACATCCACCATACTGTACGAAGCGTTGAAATCCAGCCATCGGTCGGCTTTTACACGAAACAGTTCCTTTGTACGGCTTTCATCGCTGTATACGGCAACGTCTTCTTTCAGTTTAAACATTTTCTGGCGAACATAGGCTACGTAATTTCCGTTTCTGTCCGTAATATTGAAATCGCTGGAGAGTGTTGTGATTTTAAATTTAAAATCAAGCGGATAGTTGAGATTCTGCAGTACCATTTTTATCTTTTTTTCAAAGATAGAAATTTAGAGCCAAGTAAAAAGGGAAAACATCCGGATTTTTCATAAAAAAAGCTGCTTCGTTGTTGAAGCAGCTTTTTTAATAGGGCAAAAGGAAATTAATTTCCCTGAGCTTCTTTTATCATTTCTTCATTTGCGGTAATTGCAAACTCTACTCTTCTGTTCTGGGCTCTGCCTTCATCTGTATCATTGGTTGCTACCGGCTCCGCTTCTCCTACTCCTTTTGCAATCATTCTTTCACTTCCAATTCCTATAGACATCAGGTAATTTTTCACCGCATTTGCTCTTTTTTCGGACAGGGTAAGGTTGTACTCGTCCGTACCTTTGCTGTCGGTATGTCCGTAGATATTGATATTGGTATCCGGATTGTTTACCAGCACTGTCGCCAGTTTATCAAGATTAGCTTTAGCTACTTCCGTAAGCTCAGAAGAATTGAATGCAAAATTCACCATGTTTTCTTTCAAAGTAACTTTGATTCCCTCTCCTACTCTTTCTACCTCAGCACCCGGAAGTGTTTCCTGAATTTCTTTTGCCTGCTTGTCCATTTTTTTACCGATTACGTTTCCGGCAACACCACCTACTACACCACCGAGTACGGCGCCTAACGGAGCATTTTTACCTTTTCCGAGGTTGTTTCCTAAAATCCCACCGATTACCGCTCCGGCAGCAGCACCGATAGCTGTTCCTTTCTGCTGGTTATTGGCATTTTGTACGGATTCACAGCTTGTCAAAAGTAGTGCAGATGATAAAAACATACCTGCAATACTTGTTTTATTAATGTATTTCATAATTTTTATTTTTAATTGAATGTATTATTTTGAAACTTTCTGGAAATTGTACACCACTCTCACTTCTGTAGAGTTATCCGCAAGGCTGAACTGGTCTTCCGACTGGCTTACAATGCTTAATGTATATCCTGAAAGATTCTGTTTGGCTTTCGTACCGTCGGCTATTTTTTTGAATTTGAACGTAGTACCGTCGGCTGCATCAATTTTTATTGGCTGCGTAACGGACGGGCAGTCTCCGCCTCCATTAATGGTATAGCTTCCTGTATAATTATTCGGAACGAGCTTCCACTCGCTTCCTACCCAGCATTGTGCATCGGCACCTTCGCCAAAAGGTTTTACTTTATAGCTTTTGTCAAAATCTACAGAAGTAATCTGCCATGTTCCTTTCAGTTTAAGAAATTCGGCACGGTTGTTCTGTGCGGTTTTTGCAGCGGAGCATGACAATAATGTAGCTCCTACGATTCCTGCTAACAATATTTTTTTCATAGTGATTAAATAATTGATTTGTTTTCTTAGCATATAAAATTATGCCAATTTTCTCATACTAAAAATAAAAGTCCGAAAAAATCGGACTTTTTTATGAATTTTTTAAGAATTGATTCTTATTTTTTTACTTTTTTTACCACTTTCTTTTTAGTTGATGATTTTTTAACGGCTGTTTTGGTTGCGGTAGCTGTTTTCTGATAAAAATGAGTGTACGCATACTCCGCAGCTTTTGCCGTGTCAATCACACCGCCGGCTTCGGAAATCATATCGAAACGGTTGTTGGTATTGGTTGGAAGCATGGCATTTACGGTAGATTTGTTCACGGTTTTCACCAGAGATTCTATCACCTGGGCAGGGGTAAGATTCGGCATGTAGGCAAGCAGAACAGCCGCAGCTCCCGCCACAACAGGCGATGCCATTGATGTTCCCTGAAGATATTCATATTTTCCGTCCGGAACGGTAGAATAAATTTTGTCTCCCGGCGCAAAAACATTCACCATTTTTTGGTTGAAATTAGAGAATCCGGCTCTCAGCATTTCATTATTATTCGTACTTGCTCCTACTACAATCATATTGTTGATGAAGGGTTTTTCATCGGTTACTTTGTAGAAATTAGTCGGGAAATAGGTGTGTTCCATAAGGTCTTCATTTTCATTTCCTGCTGCTTTTACCAATAATACTCCTTTTTCCTCTGCATATTTGAAAGCATCCCAAACATATTTTTTGCCCGGAGAAACAGGCTTTCCGAAACTCATGTTGAGAACTTTCGCTCCGTTGTCTACGGCATAACGAATGGCATTCGCCACATCTTTATCTCTTTCATCTCCGTTCGGAACGGCACGAACCGTCATTATTTTCGCCACTTTGTGGGCAACACCGTACTGAATTTCTTTTCCCTGAGGAGTTCCTGCGATAATTCCGGCAACGTGGGTTCCGTGCTTTGCATCAGGTCCTTCATAATGATTGTTTCCGTAGCTTTTTTCGGAATAATCGCTGTAATTGTCGCCGACGGTTTCCGCACGAGGGTCAAAATCAAGATTGTACTGCTTCGTTGCCTGAGACCCGAAATAGTCGAGTGCTTCTTTCATTTGTGAACTCATGTATTTTTCGACTTCTGCGGGAGATTTTCCGCTGACTTCGGGGTCATTGGCTATTCTTCCGAGAATATCCGCCGCAATCGCCTCATCTTGTGTGGCCGGTTTTATGGAAGCAAGTGTTTCAGCTGAAAGATTTTTACCGTTCAGTAATTTTCCCATTACCGGGACAAGACCGTTCATTTTCGTATAAAATTCAAAACTTTGTTTGGCTTCAATGCTTTTTGTGTTGAAAATCTCTTTGGATTTCATGTACATTTCAAATTCTTCCGGCATTTTCGCCTGATTGGCTTTATTCGCCGAAGAATCCGCACCTTCAAAAATCGGTTTATACTGCTTTACCACACGGGTAACTTCCAGATTATCTACATCAGTATCGGTGGTTTTGTTTCCCATGAAATTCCAGCCGAAAATATCGTCCGCATATCCGTTTCCGTCGTCATCTTTACCGTTATTCGGAACTTCGTTCGGGTTTTTCCACATGTTTTTTACAAGACCGGGATGGTCAACCTCCACACCGCTGTCCAAAACGCCGACTACGACCGTTTTCGGCTTAAGACCTTTGGATTCCAGATATTTATAGGCATTCTGAGTATTGACACCGTACACATTTTCTTTGGAAAAATCCTTGTGATACCACGTCATTAAATCCTTATCCTGAGCTTCTTCCTGTGAATAAGCAAAACTGAATCCTGCAAAAAATGCTGCCGCAATAATTATTTTTTTCATTTATATACTGTTTTGTGTGTTGTTTTTAATATAAGTCAAACTTTCGGGGCCTTTGTTACAAAGCAGGTCGATGATGGACAAATCTTCCTTGAAACCCATTTTATCGGAAAAAGTCTGGTAATATTCTTCCATTCCTTTTATTTCAGGGGTTTTCGCGGAAAAACGGTTTCTGAAATCTTCCTCGTCCGGCTGCTGCAGATATTCGGTATTCAAACGGTATGCCTTTTCCGTTTTCAGGATTTGGAGAATGACCTTTAAAGCGTTCAGATTAAAGGCAAGAAGCGACTGTTCTTCACATTCAAAGATACTTTTCAGCTTGTCTTCGTAATATTCAAAATAAGGCGAACTCTGATAAGCGTTTTTAATGGATTTCCAATGGAGGCTTTTCCAGTTTTCCGCACCGGACATTTCAATCTCTTTCATTGCTCTTTTTCCGTTGTGGTGAATCGGGATGATTAATGAAAGAATGCCGTTTGCTCCATAGATATTCGCACGGTTTCTGTAGGTTTGTTTCGGGAAATGCTCGTGCTGTTCCAATGTGATTTCCGTATTTTCATTCAAAAAAACTGAAAACCATGAAACCGGAGGAAGATAAAATACGGGTAAAAGAATTTTGGACATTTTTTGCTTTGTTAAATCAGAATAGAAATTATCCGAAAACCCTTTCAGAGTTTTGATCTCTGAAAGGGTTTATTATCACATACTTATTAATTAAAAAAAATCATTGAATCGATTTTACCACTGTCTTTTTATTCGTCTGAATCTTTTTTCTTAAACAGTTTTGTAAAGTATTCCCAACCGAAGAACAGCACTAATAATCCGGCTGCCAGCCACAAGTAAGAATGTTTGTCTTTTTCTCCGGTGTTGGTTGCTTTGAACATTCTGTCCCAACGGAATTTCCAGCCGTCAGCCTGATAGCTCGCCTGGTCATCTGCAAAAGCGCCTTCAATGCTCATCCATGTAAACATCGGCTTTCCGACAATGTGAGTTTCCGGAACGAAACCGAAAAATCTGGAATCCAAAGATGCATCACGGTTGTCCCCTATCATCATATAATAATCGTATTTTACGGTGTATTGATTGGTTTCCTGACCATTAATAAAGAATTTGCCGTTTTTGTTTTCAAAATTGTTCCCTTCGTATACGGAAATCAGTTTTTTATAAGTTGGCAGGTTATCTTCCGTAAGCGTGATGACATCTCCTTTTTTCGGAATCTGAAGTGGCCCGTACCAATCGGGATTCCAAGGTTTGTTTTTAGGAAAAGTTCCTCCTGCAACTCCCTTTGCTTCAATATTTTCACTAACGGAAATCGTTTGAGGAAGATTTTTAATAACCTCCTTTCTTTTATCCGTAAGTTGCATTAAATAGGTGGTATTTGCCGGATTAATATTGTATTTCGGGGCAATACTGTCGATGAAATACGGATTTTCGGTATTAAGATGCAGTATAGATATAAAACCTTCCTGTTTAAAAAGCCCTTGGATGTCCAGCTCTGCTCCCGTTTCCACGTAATAGGAATGCTGAACATCTGCATCTCCCATTCTCACTTCGGGTTTTCCGTTAATCAACATTTTTCCCGCTTTGAACTCGATAATATCTCCCGGCTCTGCAACTAATCTTTTCACATAAGGGTCTTTTCTGTCGATAGCGGTGTGTGCGGAATCTTCGGGATAATTGAAAACCACAATATCGTTCCGTTTCGGTTTTTCCCAACCCGGAAGCCTGAAATATGGTAATTGAACTGCTTCTACATAAGATTTCGGGTCGTTTTTCGTATCTTTATCATTTCCTTTATTGTAAATTGTTCCCTGCAAAAACGGAATGGCAAGCGGGCGCATCGGCATTCTGTATCCGTAATTGAGTTTATTGACAAATAGGAAATCTCCCACGAGAAGCGTACGCTCCATAGAACCTGTCGGAATCCCGAAAGGCTGAGTAATAAAGACGTGGATAATGGTCGCAAACACGACTGCAAACGTAATCGAACCGATGAAGGTTTCTTTTTTCTTGTCTTGAGCTTCTTCTCCCGGAAGCAGGAAAGTGTTCTTTTCGTCCTCAATTTCTACATCTTTTCCATAGTTGACAACCGCCATATAAATAAACGGAAGAATTACCGTAAGCAATCTTTGCGTAAAAGAAGTTTTCCCGAATTTTTTCATCAAGAAAAGGTGGAAAACCGTCATCATAATCGGCCCTACAATCGGGAGATACGACAGAACTGACCACCATTTCGGATTTTCGGTTTCTTTCAGAATGATGTAATAATTGTAAAACGGAATAAATGCGAAAAACGGGCTGTAACCCATTTTTTTAAACAGCTTCCACGTAGAAATCCCCATCAAAACAGAAAGAACGAGGACATAAAAAGTATAAGTAAGAAAATAATTCATATTGTTTATTTTTTGCGGTTAGCGACTGATTTTCCGCTTTTTTTTATTTAAAAATTAAAACGTGCATAATTAGTTTATAATATTTTAAAATTGTTACATTTTCTCATTGCTAAATTATTACATTAAGCCAAACCCAAAACGTCTTTCATAGAGAAATTTCCTTTCTTCCCTTTAATCCATTCTGATGCGATAACAGCTCCCAATGCGAAACCGTTTCTGTTGTATGCCGTATGTTTGATTTCAATTTCGTCTACTTCACTGCGGTAAAAAATACTGTGTGTTCCCGGAACTTCATCTTCACGAATGGCGAAAATCCCAATCTGGTCTTCTTTTGTTTCCTCCAGTTTCCATGCGTTGAAACGTTCATCATGTTTAATAATTCCTTCGGCAAGCGTAATGGCTGTCCCGCTCGGTGCGTCTTTTTTGTGGGTGTGATGAATTTCTTCAAGCTGAATATTGTATTCCGGGAAGCCTTTCATCATTTCCGCCAGTTTTTCATTCAAAGCGAAAAAAAGATTAACGCCCAAACTGAAATTGGAACCATATAAAAAGGCTGTCTGATTTTCTTCGGCAATCTGCTCTATCTGAGCTCTTTTTGCGAGCCAGCCCGTAGTTCCGCAAACGACAGGAATTTTATTTTCAAGACAAACACGGATATTGTTGAAAGCGGCTTCCGGCTGGGAAAATTCAATCACTACATCGGGATTATTGAGATTTTCCTTAGTAGGAGTTTCTTTGAGACGAGCGGTAATTTCGTGCCCTCTGTCTGTGGCGATTTTATCAATAATCTGCCCCATTTTTCCGTATCCTACCAATGCTATTTTCATATTTTTTTTGTTTCAAGTTTCAAGTTAAATGTTTAACCACCCCGCCCTGCGGGCACCCCTCCAAAGGAGGGGAATTATTTTCTCTAATACTATTCTTTTCGGCGCTCGCTTCGCTCGCGCCTGCAAACTTTTCCATCTTCCATCTTCCAAATTTCTGTCTCATCAAAATCTAAAACTGAGGCTCAATCCTGCTTTTGAATTCTGTTGTGAATGTTCATCAAAAATCACTGCCGGCTGCAATGCGAGGTCGGGGTCGTGTTTTCCTTCGTAAAGGTGTGCATCTACCACGGCATCCATTATGTTCAGAACGTAAATAAGTCCGGTTACGGCAATAGAATAATCGCGTTGTCTTTTGAATTTGTCCTGAGTTCTTCCCAATGCTTCCTTTGTAATTCCCGGTATATGCGAAAATTCATGCTGCTGTCCGTTCAGCTGTGCGATGAAAGCATCTCTGTAACGGTGATAATGTTTGTCGTTCCAAAGCGTAATTCCCACACCTGTTCCGACTGCTCCCCAAACAATCGGGATTTTCCAGTATTTTTTGTTGTAATATTGCCCTAATCCCGGCAGAACAGCGGAGTACAGGCCTGCTTTCGTGGGATTATACTGAACAGTTTTTGCAGGAGCATTGGATTTTTCAATATCGGAAGCGACCTGAAGTTCGGACAACGGCTTAATCTCCGAAACGGTTTCTTTCGTACGGTTTTCTACTCTGACAGTATCCTGTGCAGAAAATACAGCCGAACTAAAAGCCAAAATTATGCAAAGTAAAAACCTCATTATGCTTTGATGTGTGAAAGAATCTGTTCCAGTTCTTCTTCGTTTTTGAAATCAAGGATGATTTTTCCTTTTTTGCCGTTTCCTGATGTTTTGATTTCTACCTTAACATCCAGTGCATCGGCAAGCGTTTTTTCTGCTTTTTTATGGTAATTGGAAAGATTTTTTTTAACCGTTTTTTTCTCTTTGTCAGGATTTTTCAGCTGCCCGGCAGCTAATTCTGCCTGACGGACATTCAGACCTTCTTTTACAATTTTCCGGAAAAGAAAATCCTGAGATTCGGGCGTATCCAGGCTGATGATGGCTCGCCCGTGTCCTGCGGAAATTTCTCCGCTTCGGATAGCGTTCTGCACATCGGGGTTTAATCTCAAAAGACGAATGGAATTGGTAATGGTACTTCTCTCCTTTCCTACTCTGTGGCTGAGATTTTCCTGTGTCATTCCTATTTCATCCAGAAGTCTTTGATAGGTAAGCGCAATTTCAATCGGGTCAAGGTCTTCACGCTGAATATTTTCCACCAAAGCCATTTCCAGAAGCTCCTGGTCGTTCACCAAACGGATATAAGCAGGAATGCTTTTCAGTCCGGCGATTTTGCTTGCGCGGTATCTTCTTTCTCCGGAGATAATTTCAAATTTTTCTCCGTCTTTCCTTAATGTTATCGGCTGAATTACTCCTAAATTTTTGATGGACTGGGCAAGGTCGTTCAGTGCTTTTTCATCGAAATAGGTTCTTGGCTGGGTAGCATTGGGGTAGATGTCTTCGATGGCAATTTCCACGATATTGCCTACAAATTCTTTAGCTCCTTCGTCTGTAGCCGAATTGATTGTGGCTTTGGATTCTGCACTTAAAATCGCACCCAAACCGCGTCCCATTGCTCTTTTTTTGTCTTTCATATTTTGCTGTCGGCTAATAGCTATTGGCAATCAGCTTTTTATTGTTTAACTAATTTTTCGTTTTTCAGCAAAACTTCTTCTGCCAGCTGAAGATACTGAATGGCTCCTTTGCTTTCGGCATCATAATTCAGGATGCTTTCTCCGAAACTCGGTGCTTCGCTGAGGCGGACGTTCCTGCTGATAATCGTTTCAAAAACCATTTCCGGAAAGTGGGCATTCACTTCTTCCACTACCTGATTGGAAAGTCTTAGTCTTCCGTCGTACATTGTAAGCAGAAGACCTTCAATATCCAAATCGGGATTATGGATTCGCTGGACGTTTTTAACGGTATTGAGGAGTTTCCCCAATCCTTCGAGCGCAAAATATTCGCACTGAATCGGGATGATGACGGCATCTGATGCGGTAAGCGCATTAATGGTGATTAATCCTAAACTCGGCGCACAGTCGATAATAATATAATCGTAATCTTCTCTCACGGATTTCAGTGCTTCTTTCAGCATGTATTCTCTTTTTTCTCGGTCTACAAGCTCTATTTCTGCCGCTACCAAATCGATATGGGAAGGGATGATGTCCAGATTCGGGGAGACTGTTTTTTTGATGCATTTTCCGGCATCGGCACTATGTTCCAGAAGATTGTAAGTAGACAGCTCCACATCTTCCACTCCTAATCCGGAAGTGGCATTTGCCTGCGGATCTGCATCAATAAGCAGGACTTTCTTTTCCAGAACGCCCAATGCTGCGGAAAGATTTACTGCTGTAGTTGTTTTTCCTACACCTCCTTTCTGATTCGCAATACCAATGATTTTCGCCATAGTCTTAATTTAATTCACAAAAATACATTTTTTTTGATTTGAGGATAGCTGTTAATAACCTTGATAAAGTTAAAATACTGTTAATTAAACGGTTATGTATTAAAAAAATTATCCACAAATTCGATGAATTTGTGGATAACTGAAAACTTGTTTTTAAGAATTAATTTTTAATTACTTTTTTCGTTACCGTTTCTTTGTCTGTGGTTACTTTTACCAGATAAGTTCCGGCTGCTTTCCGTGAAAGATTGACTGTTTTTTTATTGGCGTTCAGTTTTGAATCTTCACTTATTATTCTTCCTGAAGTGTCGAAAATCTGGTAAGACAAGATTTTATCGGAAGATGAAATCGTAATTTCTCCTTTTGTAGGGTTTGGAGAAACTGTAATGGCGTCGATGGATTTTCCTTCGTCAACCGCTAATGTTTCACAACTAAAATATGCTGACCAGCCTTCGTCCGTTACGCCTTCATCGGAAATAAACCGAACGGTAATTGCTCCGTAAGCATTGGTTGCCGTGAAAGGTCCGGGAATGGTATTTCCCGATAGTTGCGAACCTCCGGAAAATCTTGGAGCTCCGGTGTGTATTCCGTCATAAACGTTCATATAATCGTAGCCTTCTTCCAGAGCAAATTTGGTGAATGTTATTTTTAGTTTTGCTCCTGCCTGTGAAGGATAAAATGTTTTTGTGATGAGCTGTGAATCGGTATAATTACCGCTTTCGCCTCCTGTATCTGTGAATACACCGCTGCACCAATCTGTTTCCGTTAAAATCACGACTGTTTTCTGATATGCCTGCGAACCTGAACACGATGTTCCTACAAGTATTTTATAATAAGTACCAGCTTCAAGACCAGTAACCGTAAGGGTTTTTTCCGTAGTAATTCCTGACTGAACTATTGTTCCGTCATATTTGGTAATTCTATATTTCCAGCTTGAGGACACATTGTCAACAATGGTAATATTTGCTGTATTATTGGTTATATTGCTTGTTGTTACATTAGTAACCGATACCGAGCAGGATGTGATACAATCCGTACCCAAACATCCTTTGGATTCTACGGTACTTCTGATTAAGTCTCCCGGCTGCTGGCCAAAGCCTAATGCAAGGTTGGTTCCCACACCTGTAAGGTGGCAATAGCTCATGATAGTTCCTCCTTCACTCGGAATAGGACCGGTAATATCACATTCTGCGTATCCTGCTGCTGCTCCGCATCCGTCAATCGGAGTATCATCTCCGTTCCATGCACATGCGTGTGTATGTGGCGAACCTAATGAATGTCCCATTTCGTGGGTTGATGCTCCAACCGTCCATGAATAGGTAGGAACGGTTTGATAGCTCTTGCTCACACCCGAATATGCGTAATTATAAGTGCCGCACAAGGAATTGAGGTAGGCTACCGAGGTAGTAGCCGGATAGTTAATCAAATGCGCCAAATCTCCGTTGAATGTAGTTCTGTAATTTCTGAAAATGCTCAGGTTTTCTCCATAAGAGCCTGTGTAAGGGTCTGTAGATGTCCATACAAAAATTTCACTTACTGCCATTTTCACGCCGTCGTTTTCATATAATGTTCCGATATTATTATGAACGGCGGTCATCCAGTTTGTAGCGGTGGTTACATTTGAGCTGTTCCCTTGATATGCTTTGTAAGACAATTCGTAATATACACGAACGCAGTTTTCTGTTACAGATTTATTGGTTCCGGCTTTAGGGGTATAAGAAATGTGCTTTTTTTGATTTTCTTCAAGTTCATCAAAACCGCAGATGAAAGGGTTTTTCCCTGTAAGTTTGGATTCCAGATAGGAAACGAAATCTTCGGAGTCTGTGGCTTTACCCAAAACGATATTTCCTACTCCCGGCTGAGATGCTACACCTATTACATCATCTTCAAAGAAACTGAAAGCTGCTACTGATTTCTCATCGCCTTTTACAATTCCCTGATAATAAACTCCAGGATTATAAACCGCATATCCTTTATCGGTATTTACCGCAAAACCTTCTGCAAAAATGTTGTTCTTTACCAATTCTACTGTTACGGTTTTCCCTTCAAAAGGAAATTCCATCTCAATCGCTGAAGGCTGTTCCGAAACCAGTGCCCTCAGCTGGTCTTTTTCTAATTTTAAGACGGAAATGTCTTTTGCTGCCTGCTCGTATTTTGCTTTTTTGTCCGCAGATATTTCCTGCTTAAAGAGACTGTATTCAGCAAAATTTTTTCCTGAAATCTGGTAATTTCTGATCTTTTGCGCAATAGGCTTCAGATTTTGTGCATCTGCTGAAAAGCCTAATAAAAGTACCAGAAAAAACAATAATGTTCTTTTCATACTCTGACTTATTATTTTAATTATTTAAGCCTGCAAATTAATGAAAAATAACATTCGGACAATTTTATTTGTCCTTTTTTTTTATTTTTTCCGGTACTTTTTTGCTTCAGTCTTCTTTAAAAATTGCATGAATTATTCAAACTTCATGGAAACCGGAAACCTGAAATAGCTTCTTACGGGCTGTCCGTTTACTTTTGCAGGATTCCATTTTCCTTTGATTTTTTTAATGGTTCTCTCTGCTTCACGGTTGAAATAAGCATCCGCTCCGTCGGCTTTCACGCCGGAAATCGTTCCGTCTCTTTCCACGATAAATACTACTGTTGTGGTAATTTTATCACCGCTTCCCTCGAAGCCTGAAGTATCGAAATTCTGCATCATTTTATTTCTAAAAGCATTGATTCCTCCCTGAAAATCTGCTGACACCTCGGGATTCACAAACGGTTCGTTACTTACCGGCTCAACTTTTTCTGTTGGAGGAGTTTTCACATTCGTCCCTCCTGTACTTAGCTGCGGCGGAGTATATTCCACTACGGGCGGAATGCCGTCCTTATTTTCAAATCCTCGAACAGCATCTTTGGAGTCGTCAATCGTAGCGGGAGGTGTCTGAATTTTTGCATCACGAACCGGCTCAGGAACACGGGTGTCTACAATTTTCACATCCTGCTTCGGAGGAACAGCGATTTCGGGCGGTTTAACGGTTTCCGTAAATTTTTCCACATCAGAAAGTTCCACCACCACAGGCGGAGGTGTCGCTATTCCGCTATCTGTTTTAAAAGCATTCAAAATAAAAGGCGTTAAGGCAACCGCACCAAAAAGTGCTACTCCTGCGAACAATGCTTTGGTAAGAATCAGCTCGGATTCACTTCTCAGAACATACGCTCCGTACTCTTTGTTTCGTCCCTGAAACAGAATTTCATCCAACTGAAATTCTGTGTTTTTAAGTAAATGTTTCATCATCAAATCATTTAAAAATTAAAAAAAATTATTGATGATTATTAGTTTTGTAAACCTTATCGATAAGTAATTAAACTTTATCAAAAGTTTTGCCAAAATTCTAATAAGTATTTAATGTATATTAAAAATCAATGAAAATCATACAATACACAATCATTAATAAAAATAAGAAAACCTCCTGAAACAGAAGGTTTTGCTTGTCTTGTATCGATATTGTATATGCTTAAAACAACTCTTTACGGATAATATTCTGGCTTCTTTCCGGCCCTACCGAAACGAGGTAAACATTGATGCCTAAATAGTTTTCTATGAACTCAATGTATTTTTTCGCATTCGCAGGAAGTTCATCATAGCTTCTTGCATGGGAAATATCTTCATTCCAGCCTTCTAATTCTTCATAAACAGGTTCGTAATGATATAATTTTGTTGTGGATGAAGTGAAGTAATCGATGATTTTCCCGTCTTCCGTTTTGTATTTCGTAACGATTTTCAGTGGATGAATTCCCGTAAGAACGTCTAATTTTGTAATGACGAGATTATTGATTCCGTTAATCATACACGCATGTTTCAGGGAAACGAGGTCGAGCCAGCCTGTTCTACGAGGTCTTCCGGTAGTTGCTCCGAATTCGTGACCAATCTGGCGAATTTTTTCACCTAATTCATTATCCAATTCAGACGGAAAAGGGCCGTTTCCAACTCTTGTGCAATAGGCTTTGGCTACACCAATCAGATTCTCAAGACTTGTCGGCGGAACTCCTGCACCCGTACAAACACCACCCGTAGAAGGCGAAGACGAAGTAACAAACGGATACGTTCCGAAATCTATATCCAGCATGAGCGCCTGCGCTCCCTCAAAAAGGATATTTTTTCCGTCATGAATGGCTTCGTTCAGTTCCAGTTCCGTGTCTACAATCCTGTACTGAAGCTGTTTTCCGATTTCCGTGTATTCCTGCACCATTGAATCCACATCCATTGGTTCTTTTCCGAAATATTTTTCAAAAAGGGAGTTTTTTACCTTGAGGTTTTTCTCGATTTTTTCTCTTAAAATATCAGGATTCAGCAAATCAACCATACGGATTCCTACTCTTGCGATTTTATCTTCATAGCAGGGGCCGATTCCTTTTTTGGTTGTGCCAATCTGCGTTCCTCCCTGCTCCTCTTCCCGATAGGTGTCGAGCATAATATGATAAGGCATAATAACGTGCGCTCTGCGGCTGATGAAAACATGGTCGGTTTTCATGCCTTTGCTTTCAATCTGGCTGATTTCTTTGATGAAAGATTTCGGATTTACCACCACTCCGTTGGCGATGATGCACTTTCCTTTACACTGCAAAACACCTGAAGGAAGAAGATGAAGCACAAATTTTTCATCTCCTACATACACCGTATGTCCGGCGTTGTCGCCTCCCTGAAAGCGCACCACATAATCCGATTTTGCCGATAAAACATCCGTGATTTTACCTTTACCTTCGTCCCCATACTGGAGACCAACAACTACGTAAGTTGACATAAACAGAACTTTTTATTAGATTTCAGCAAAAATACTCTGAAAAAAAATGGCTGCCAAAAATTGTGGATAATAATTTTGTTTACTTCCGCTATAATCAGTCTCTTTATTTTCATGTTTTTATTACAACGCAGAAAATCCTTACATTTGTTCATTGAAAAGAACTATGGAAAGAATTACCATTCACGACAAAAATTTTGTCCCTTACCTGAAAAATGCGGAAATTCAGGAAATTATAAAAGACCTTGCGCTAAAAGTGTACGAAGATTACAAAGATGAAACCCCTGTTTTCATCGGAGTTCTGAACGGAGTGATTATGTTTTATGCCGATTTCCTGAAACATTATCCCGGAAACTGCGAAGTCGCATTTATTCAGATGAGCTCATACTTAGGAGGTTTGCAGTCCACAGGAATTGTTTATAAGAAAATGGACTTAACCAAAGACGTTGAAGGCAGGCATATCATCCTCATGGAAGACATTGTAGATACCGGAAATACAGTTGAAAGCCTTTTTGAATATTTCAAAAATACACAGCGTCCGAAATCTCTGAAAGTTGCCACTCTTTTACTGAAACCGGAAGTTTATCAAAAAGAATTTAAAATCGATTATGTAGCCAAAGAAATTCCTAATAAATTCGTTCTCGGTTACGGATTGGATTATGATGAACTCGGCAGAAATTTACCGGATTTGTATCAGTTGGAAGAAGGGAGAATCAACCATTGATTAAGTTGAGGCAATCGGCTGTCAGCTTTTGGCAATCAGCACCAAAGCATAAAAATTATTAAAATAGTGTTGAGGAAACCGTAAAATTAAATTCTGAATGTTAAAAGCCGAAAGCAGATTGCTGAAAGCCGAAAAGCAACAATATGAGAGATTACAAGAAATATGATATTTGGAAAATCAGCCATTTATTGTCTTTGGAGATTTATGAGTTAACAAAAACTTTTCCAAAAGAAGAAATTTTCGGTCTGACTTCTCAAATCAGAAGAGCGGCGACTTCTTCAACAATAAACATTGTAGAAGGTTGCGGAAGAGGTAGTGATGAAGACTTTAAAAGGTTTTTAAGAAACGCTTCGGGTTCGGCATTTGAAGTAGAATATATACTTTTACTGTCGAAAGATTTGGGTTACATTTCCGAAGAAAAATTTTTAGAAATTACTCCAAAATCCGAAGAATTAAAAATGAAAATTTCCAAACTTATTATAAAGTTGGAAGAAGATATTAATAATAGGAAAAAAGAAAAATAGTATTAACCATAAAAAATTGGCATTGCAAAGCCGAAAGCAGACAGCAGATTGCCGACAGCCAAAAACAAACTATGATAAACATTGTCCTCTTTGGTCCTCCCGGAAGCGGAAAAGGAACACAAGCACAGAATTTGATTGAAAAATTTAATCTGAAACAGATTTCAACCGGCGATTTGTTTCGCTACAACATCAAAAACGAAACCCCGCTCGGAAAATTGGCAAAATCCTTTATCGACAAAGGAGAACTCGTTCCCGACCAGGTTACGATTGATATGCTGATTGACGAAGTGAAAAAACCGACCGATTCCGCAGGCTTTATTTTTGATGGATTCCCGAGAACTGCCGCTCAAACCGAAGCGTTGGAAACGATTGTAAAAGATATTCTTGATGACGAAATTTCCGTTTGTCTTTCACTTGTTGTTGAGGACGAAATCTTGGTAGAACGGCTTCTGAAACGCGGCGAAACCAGCGGAAGAACCGATGACAGCAACGAAGAAATTATCCGAAACCGCATCAAAGAATATTATGCTAAAACCGCCGAAGTTGCCGAACTTTATAAGAAACAAGGCAAATATGTCGAAGTAAACGGCGTTGGCGAAATTGATGAAATTTCCCGAAAATTGTTCGCCGAAGTAGAGAAAATAAAATAAAAGTCCGGATGTCGGGTGCTGGAAGCAGGATGTTATTCTCAATATTCAAAAACATCCAATGTAATGAGATTAAATTTATTTTTATAAATTTGTATCCAAACGAATACACTTTTGCAAATGTTCTTTATTGAAAAAACAGAAGAATTTGATAAATGGCTGAGGAAACTACGGGATTTGAAAGCCAAAGCAAAAATCCTTTTCAGAATACAGAAACTGGAAAATGACGAGCATTTTGGCGATTGCAAACCTGTCGGGGACGGAATCAGCGAACTAAGAATAAATTACGCAAAAGGTTATCGGGTTTACTTCAAAAAAACGGACGGGAAAATTATTGTTCTGCTGATTGGCGGAGATAAATCAACCCAACAAAACGACATCGAAAAAGCAAAAGCAATTTGGAAACAATTAAAAAAGTAAAAAATGGAAACCTCAAAATTTGACATCGCAGACTATCTGGATAGCAACGAAATGATTGCCGAATATCTCAATACGGTTTTGGAAGACGGCAACGATGCGGAAATAATTACGGCAATCGGACACATTGCCAAAGCAATCGGAATGACCAAAATTGCAGAAGAAACAGGACTTAGCAGACCAAGTTTGTATAAAGCACTTTCGGACGGCGCAAAACCTCAATTTGCAACCATAATGAAAGTTTTGAAAGCCGTTGGCGGACAAATTCAAGTAAATCCGATGACTGCTTAATAAAAACGAATTTATATTTGACGAATAAAAAATAAACGACAGAACAGAAAAATATGAACTCAATATCGCCAAACATTTTTGTAACGGACATTCAGCAGACGATTGATTTTTACAAACAATTAGGATTCAATGTGGTTACGACCGTTCCAGAACAAGGCGACATTGTTTGGGCGATGATGACTTGCGAAAACGTAACTTTTATGTTTCAAACTTTTGAAAGTTTGGGTAGCGAATTACCAACCATTTCAAGACAAAACGGTGGCTCATTGCTTTTGTATATTCAGACAACAGAAATCAGAAAATTTTTTGACCAAATTAAAGACAAAGTAAATGTGGTAAAAGGACTTGAAAAAACATTTTACGGAGCAACAGAATTTTCTATTGAAGACAATAACGGATATTTGCTGACATTTGCCGAAGATGAAAAGTAAAATGTGGTTTCGTTAAAATCGGCAACTAAAACCGCCAACTTGACAACCGTTATTCTTGGTATTAAAAAATTAATTTAATTTTTGTAATTTTGTATCCGCACGAATGTGTTATTTTTAAACAAAAATGGAAGCAATTAATATCACGGCATACACAGAAGATTCTTCGCAAATAGAGGCTATAAAAGCCTTTATGAAAGCATTGAAAATTAAATTTGAATTTTCCAAAGAAAAAAGCCCTTACAATACCGAATTTGTGCAAAAAATAAAACAAGGGGACGAAGATTTGAAAAACGGAAAAGGTAGGGCTGTAACACTTGAAGAACTTGACAGTTTATGGAAATAATCTATCTTCCACAAGCTGATGAAGACCTTGATTATTGGATAAAAACAGGCAATAAAGTCATACTCAAAAAGATAGCCCAACTCACGAAATCTATCTTGGAAAACCCTTACAAAGGAATCGGTAAACCCGAAGCACTCAAATATGACCTTGCTCCAAAATGGTCAAGAAGAATTACACAGCAGCACCGATACGTTTACCTTGTGAAAGACGAAAAACTTTACGTTTACTCATTGAAAGGACACTATGAATGACACAAAAACGCAGACTTCATTTTTTTTATTTTCATACTTTCCACTTCAAACTTTGAACCTTAAACCTTGACTCAAAACTATGTCCAACTTCGTAGATTACGTCAAAATACATTGTAAATCCGGACACGGCGGAGCCGGTTCGGCTCATCTCCGCCGGGAAAAATATATCCCGAAAGGCGGTCCGGACGGCGGCGATGGCGGTCGTGGCGGACACGTCATAATGAAAGGAAATTCCCACGAATGGACTCTTTTGCCGCTTCGTTACACCCGTCATATCAAAGCGGAACGTGGCGAAAACGGCGGGAAAAGCCAACTGACAGGAGCAGACGGAAAAGATATTTATATTGAAGTTCCAATTGGGACGATTGCCAAAAACGAAGACGGCGAAATCTTGGGCGAAATCTTGGAAAATGGGCAGGAAATCGTTTTGATGAAAGGCGGAAAAGGCGGACTCGGGAACGAACATTTCAAATCCGCAACCAATCAAACGCCGAGATACGCACAACCGGGAATGGACGGCGAAGAGGGTTACATCACTTTTGAACTGAAAATTCTGGCTGATGTCGGTTTGGTCGGTTTTCCGAATGCGGGGAAATCTACTCTTTTGTCGGCAGTTTCCGCAGCAAAGCCGAAAATTGCGGATTACGCTTTTACCACGCTTACGCCCAATCTCGGAATCGTGGATTACCGAAATTACAAATCGTTTGTAATGGCGGATATTCCCGGAATTATTGAAGGCGCAGCCGAAGGAAAAGGTCTTGGGCACCGCTTTTTGAGGCATATCGAGCGAAATTCCATTCTGCTGTTTTTGATTCCTGCCGATTCCGAAAACCATTTTCAGGAATTTAAAATTCTGGAAAACGAACTGAAAGAATACAATCCCGAACTCTTGGACAAAGATTTTATTTTGTCCGTTTCAAAATCGGATTTGCTGGACGAAGAATTGAAAAAAGAAATCTCGGCAGAGTTTCCCGAAAACCGACAGCCTTTATTTTTCTCTGGAGTAACGGGAGAAGGTCTTACGGAGCTGAAAGACGTGATTTGGAAAAAACTGCATGAATAAAAACAATTGAATTAGGCGTTTAAGTATTGTTGCAAATCCCGATTTACTCGGATTAATCAAAATTTTGGCTAAAGCCTTTTGGCAATCGCCTCTTTTATAAATGGGCTAAAGCCCATTCCTATTGATGTTTTACAAATATTAATTATATCCCTAATTCAATAAAAACAAAAAAATGCGGAAAGTTTTGTTTCCACATTTTTGTATTATTATGCTTCTGAAACACCCCGTCAAAATTTTCTTTTTGAAAATTTTGACACCCCTCTGAAAGAGGGGAATATGCAGTTTTTCATCCCATAACCCGAATCACGAACCTCGAATCAAGCGAAGCGTATCTTGACCAAAGGGAAAAATCTCTCACTTCAAATCACTTGGCTCTTTTTCCTTTTTCCTTGGCTCTTGCTACCTGGCCCTTGTTTAATACTCAAACAAAACACTTCCCCACGTAAATCCGCTTCCGAAAGCAGAAAGAAGCACCAAATCTCCGCGCTTCACTTTCCCCTGCTCCACCGCTTCACTCAATGCGAGCGGAATGGAAGCCGCGGTGGTATTTCCGTATTTCTGGATATTGTTGAATACTTTTTCATCCGGCAGTCCGAATTTCTGCTGTACAAACTGGGAAATCCTGAGATTCGCCTGATGAGGGATAAACAAATCGAGGTCTTCCGGTTTTTTTCCGGCAGTATTTAAGGCTTCCAGCATTGTTTCAGGGAATCGGGTAACTGCATGCTTGAAAACAAAATTTCCGTTCATGTACGGATAAATTTCCGCTCCAGTAATTGCTTCAGGATTTTTTAATACCCGGTCGCTCCAGCCGTATTTTGTTCCCGGATATTTTACGATAAGCTCCTCTGCAAATTTCCCTTCGGAATGCATATTGAATGACAAAATATCTCCTGCATTTTCATCTTCTGAAGCAGACAAAACTACTGCTCCCGCTCCGTCGCCAAAAATTACTGAAACTCCTCTGCCATCATCTGAAAAATCCAATCCGAAAGAATGAATTTCCGCTCCTACGACCAGAATATTTTTATACGATCCGGTTTTGATGAAAGCATTGGCGACACTCATCGCATATACAAATCCCGAACACTGGTTTCTCACATCCAGCGCACCAACTGTGTTACATCCCAACATTTCCTGAAGCAAAACTCCGCATCCCGGAAAATAATAATCCGGCGAAAGAGTGGCAAAAATGATATAATCGATGTCTTTTGCGGTAAGTCCGGCGTTTTTAATGGCGATTTCCGAAGCCCGGAATCCTAAATAAGAAGTGGTTTCTTCCGAATCAATTCTGTTTTTGCGGTGGTGTCTTTCCTTGATTCCCGTGCGTTCCGTAATCCATTCGTCATTGGTGTTCATCAGTTTGGAAAGGTCGTCATTGGTTACTGTATTTTCAGGAACGTAATGCCCGATTCCTTTAATTATACTTTTAATCATAAAATAAAGTTTGCGAGTGTAAAGATAATTCATATTTAATACATAATAAAAATTTTGGATAAAACTCATGTTTTCAGTGGTTTACAAAAGAGATGAGCCTTGTATTGATTAATATTCTTATTTTTATCCTTTCAAATCAAAAAATTGATATGCCGATACAGCTTATTTATAAAAGTGAAACCTGCGAATGGCTCGATACAGAAGCTCCGACAGAGGAAGACTTGCTTTTTCTCCATGAACGATACGGAATCAACAGTCTTCTTCTGGAGGATACCATAGACCCGAATCACCTGCCCAAATACGAAGAAGATTCAAGGGTAAAATTCTTTCTTACCAGAGAAAATACGGAACTGGAACGCACCAGCCTGAACACGATAAGTGATGTAAGCACAAAGCTCGGGATTTTCCTTGTTGACAATGCGATTATCACCGTCCACAGAATGCGCAACCGCAGTATTTACGAATACAAAAAAGAAATCGAAGGCGAAACGGAAGAAATCACTCCCGACAGAATTGCGCTCCGGCTCATGCTGAAAGTGATGAAATCCTTTGACGACGAAAGTAAAAATCTTCTGGAAATTCTCGACAATCTGGAAAACGAAATCTTTCTGAAAACAGCCAAAAACACGATACAAATCCGCCGTCTTTACAAGTTGAAAAGAAAATCCGGACTGAATACACGCATTCTCAGTATCTCCTCCGACTGGATTCGGGAGCTGAAAAAACTGAAAATTACGGAAAGTGAAATCACCGACCTCAGCGATAAATACAAAGATGTAACCGCCGATTTCGACCACCTCAACGCACAGGTAACCAACCTGATTTCCATGTTTCTTGCCCTCAGCGACCAGAAAGCCAACGAGGTGATGAAACTTCTTGCAATGTATTCTGTGTATTTTCTCCCGATAACGTTTATTGCCGGAGTGTACGGAATGAATTTCAATTATATGCCGGAACTGACACAGAAATACGGATATTTCATTACACTTGGTTTTATGGCGGTTATTGTGATTATTACGTTTTTCTATTTCAGGACGAGGAAATGGAAGTGATTGGTTTTCTGCATATTGAAAACAATATTTTAAAATTTCACAAAAGAGAAGCTGTCCGAAAAGATCAGTCTCTTTTTTTAAAGTACATTTTATAATCATTCTTAGGTTTATAGTCAAAGATAAATTTGCCCAATCCCAAAGTTTTTGATAGTTTTATCACCTGTCAAACAGAATAATGTAAACCCATGAACAACGCCTATATCATCAGCGGAACACGCTCCGCAATCGGAAACTTCAACGGAACTTTAGCAGCGGTGAGAACCGATAATCTGCTTGCTTCCGTCATCAGAAGTCTCATGCTCAAAAATCCGGAAATTCCTCATGAAAGTATAGATGATGTCATCATCGGGTGCGCCAATCAGGCGGGAGAAGACAACCGGAATGTGGCGAGAATGGCGCTTCTTCTTGCCGGACTTCCCCATTCTGTTCCGGGAGAAACCGTCAACAGGCTTTGTGCTTCGGGAATGAGTGCTGTCGTTCAGGCGTACCGTGCAATAAAATCCGGTGAGGGCGATGTGTTTATTTCCGGCGGCGTGGAAGGAATGTCGCGTGCCCCTTACGTTCTCTCAAAGGCGGAAAAAAGTTTTGATACAGGGCAAAAAATGTACGATAGCAGTTTCGGATGGCGTTTCATCAATCCCGAAATGGAAAAAATGTATGGCACGGAAGCTATGGGAAAAACCGCCGAAAATCTCGCTGAACTGTACAAAATTTCCCGTGAAGAACAGGATGAATTTGCTTTAAATTCTCAAATGAAAGCCAAAAAAGCACAGGAAAGCGGAAGACTGGCAGAAGAAATTTCGGATATTCTGATTCCTCAACGCAAAGCTGAACCGATTGTTTTTAACACCGATGAATTCGCAAAACCCAATACCACGATTGACGGACTTTCCAAACTGAAGCCTGCTTTTGTAAAAGAAAACGGAACGGTAACGGCAGGAAATTCCTCCGGACTGAACGACGGTGCTGCTGCTGTTTTAATCGCTTCGGGAAAAGCGGTTCAGGAATATGGTTTAAAACCTTTGGCAAAAATCATCAGCTCCGCCGTAGTCGGTGTTGAGCCGAAAATTATGGGAATCGGTCCTGTCGAAGCCTCAAAACTTGCTATGAAAAGAGCCGGACTCACGCTTAATGACATCGGCATTATCGAACTGAATGAAGCATTCGCTGCGCAAAGTATCGCCTGCCTGAAAGAACTCGAAATTTCCAACAACGATTCCAGAGTGAATCCTAACGGCGGAGCGATTGCCCTCGGGCATCCTCTCGGAATGAGCGGAAGCAGGATTACCTATTCCGCTGCTCTTGAACTCCAAAAAACAGGAAAACGGTATGCACTGGCAACAATGTGTATCGGCGTTGGGCAGGGATATGCGGTGGTTTTGGAGAATGCCTAAAAACTGCTTTTACCAGAAATTGCATACCCTGTTTTTAGTAAATGAATTTGTTTGCATTACCTCAAATTTTCATAAAAATATAGGAAAACAGTCAATAAAAAAAACCTCATCTATTTGGCAGTCAATATGATGAGGTTTTGAAGAGGTGCCTAGCGGATTCGAACCGCTGTACGTGGTGTTGCAGACCACTGCCTAGCCGCTCGGCCAAAGCACCGTTTTATCGGTTTGCAAATATAGGAATTTTTTAAATTCTTAAAAAATTTATTCTGCTGTTTTATTTTTTTTAAATTAAAATCCCTTTACCAAAAGCCGTAAATTCGCCTGCATATCAATTACTGCCGTGATTCCGTTATCGCTCATCAGCACTTTTGAGGGTTTCAGGCTCTGTACTCTGCCGGACATTTTCAGACCTTTGTAATATTCCTTATTAAAGGTTTCTTCCACGCTCTTTTTAGAGCTGTCTTCGATTTCCTGAGTCGGAATTCCGTATTCTTCTTCAATCATTTTAATGATTTTTCCTTTGAATAAAAGCGTTGCGGTTTTTTGAAGAATATTTTTTGTTTTCAGATTGAATTTGGTATCGTTCAGTACAATTTTTCTTTTAAATTCATCATAAACCGGAATTCCCGAAATGTAGGAAGTGCCTTCCACTGCGCCTTCCGTCTGCGCTTCAATCATTATCCGTTCTTCATCGCGGTATACTTTGATGTCTGTGATTTTTATTTTGGATTTTCCGTCGCGGAAATCAAACTCCTTATTCAGAAACATATTTTTCGCAATGGAAGTCGCTTCGGTAAAAGGAACATTTGCGGTCGTCTGCAAAAGGAAAGACGGCGGAAGGCTCTGTACGGAATTAAAATTGGCAACCGTCCGCACTTCCGGTGAAGAAGCCGGTTTTCTGCCCGTAAAAGTTTCCGAATAGGTATCAATTCCGATATTCATGTCAATCGCATCTGCATAAAAAACAAGCGGAGTTACGTTCACCGAAAGAGGCGTGATTTTCAGCCATGTATTGTACTCTTCCGAAACATTGAACGGCTGAGCAAAAAGATTCCACGCAATTACCGCATACTGTTGGAAATTCAGCTGCGATTCCATCTGTTTGTCGATGATTTTACAGAAACCTGTCTGTTGTTCTTTCAGGCTTTTTTCGACGAGTGTGGTAATGGGGATTTTGATTTTTCCGTAATCCAGAACCGGTTTTGATACCCATTTGTATCCGGCAGGAACCGTCGTTGTACTGACCGTCCAGTTGTTTTTGAAAACCACCGAAGTGCTGAAATACATCACCGTTTCAAAAGTCGTTTCCTGATAGGTATAAACGCCAAAAGTTCCGATTCCTTTTTCCGCCCATATTTTCAGGGGAACTTCTATGATGATGTTCTGGTTTTTCCCTCCCGAAAGTTTAATCTGTTTGGTTTTCCAGACTTTTACCTTAAACTGGTCGTTATCGTTATCCGTATAGGAATCGTCCTGATAGACGAGGTTTCCCACGGAAGCATTCACTATATTGCTGATTTCCGAAAGCGGAATCCGAACGGGCATCGTGAGCGATGATTTTATTTTCGGGAATGTGTATTCTTCCAGTGTCTGCTGTGAAAAAACAGTGATGAAGCAAAACAGTAAAAGGAATTTTAGTATTTTCAAAGTGTGTGTTTTTGTTTTATTTTTTACCACCCCGCCCTGCGGGCACCCCTCCAAAGGAGGGGAATATTTCCGTCATCTTTCGGACTTTCCGACTTATGCGGACTTTCGGACTTCTAATTTTTCTTTCTCAAAGTCTCCATGTCATTTTCTCATCAAAATTTTCTTTCCAATTCTACGCTTGCGCCTTTCATTTCGCCTTTCATCGGCGGGCTTGTTTTGGTGATTTTGATTTTAATACAGGTAATCTGCGGAAACTGATGATGAATTGCACCTATAATTCTTCCTGAAACGTGTTCCAAAAGTTTGGACGGAATTTTCATTTCGCGGTGGATGATTTCATTGATGTCGGCGTAACTTATCGTATCTTCCAGAGCATCGCTTTCGGTGGCTTTCCACAAATCGGCGTGAAGTTCGAGATTGACAAGATAATATGTTCCGATGATGTTTTCTTCGGGAAGAACGCCGTGATGAGCGTAGATTTTTAGGTTTTCTAAAAGAATTTTGGATTGCATTTTTAAAGAATTATTTTATTTTTTTCCAATCTCTATCATATAAATTTTTCAATTGTTTTTTTAAATCATTTCCAAAAACTTCTTTCGGCGTTTCATCTTTATCTAATATAATTTCAAAAGTTGAAACTTCATCTTTTTCATCAAAAACATTATCATTATTACTATCTCTTGTTGCTGTCATAATCACTTTATTGGAACTTGGAATGTATTTCCAATTATCCAAACTATAATTATCCGGCGAAATTTGTCTGAAATTTTTCCCATACTTATCAGATACAAAAAGATAAATCGGGTCTTCTTCATTTAGCAATTTATCTTTGTTAAAATCTGAAATTATTGCATTATAAAAAATATGATTGGTTTTATTTGAAACTCTTATTGTCTCTGTATCATAATGTTTATAATTATAGTCAAAACTCGAAATCAAAATTTTCTTTTCGGTAAGAAGATGATATTCATTGGTAGAAGAATTTAGAAAAATAATATTCCAATACTTATTATCAGGCATATCTTTGTAAATACTACTTCTCTCTTTATTCCCCATATTTAAAGGGAAAAGTAAAATTCCGGTGCTGTCAATTTCAAAGAAATCTTTGGTTTGAATACTTAAATTTTCAATCGGAGAAAGTTCGGTTTCTTTTGATGAACTTTCAATATTTACCGAATTTTTATCACAAGACGTTAGAATAAAAATTGAAATTAGAATTAACAGAATATTTTTCATAATTTATGTTCTTTTATAAAACCCTTTCAGAGTTTGAAATTCTGAAAGGGTTGAGATTATAAAGTTAATTAAAAACCATTTATTTCACTGCTTTACTCAATTCCAGCATTGCTTCAATCGGTTTCAGAGCTTTCAAACGGAGTTCTTCTTCAATCAGGATTTCCGGAAGTTCGTATTTCATACAGAGATAGAGTTTTTCCATTGTGTTGCGTTTCATGTAGAAACATTCGGAACAGTTACAGCTTTCATCAAAAACCAATGCAGGAATCAGCGATTTTTGTGGTGCTCGTTTTTTCATTTCGTGAAGAATACCTTCTTCTGTTGCAATGATAAATTCCTGACAATCATCTTTTTCCACATAATTTAGCAATGCAGAAGTAGAACCGATAAAATGAGCGAGTTCCAGAACAGGTGTTTCACTTTCAGGGTGGGCGATGAGTTTTGCGTTCGGGTGGTCGGCTAATTGTTTTGCAATTCTTTCCATAGAGAATGCTTCATGAACGATACAGCTTCCGTCCCAGAGAATCATTTCGCGACCTGTTTTTTTAGACAAATATCTGCCCAAATTTTTATCCGGAGCGAAAATTATCGGTCGGTCGGTCGGCAAAGCATTGATAATGGTTTCCGCATTGGAGCTCGTTACGATGATGTCGCTTTCCGCTTTTGTTTCTGCGTTGCAGTTGATGTATGTTGCGATTAATGCGTTCGGGTGCTGTTCACGCATTTTACGAAGACCTTCTCCGCTGCAACCGTCTGCAAGAGAGCAGCCTGCCAGAGTATCGGGAAGAACCACTTTTTTGGTCGGATTCAGGATTTTTGCTGCTTCCGCCATAAAATGCACACCGCAGAATGCAATCATATCTGCTTCGGTTTCTTTCGCCTGTCTTGCCAACTGCAAAGAATCTCCTAAGAAATCAGCTATATCCTGAATTTCCGCCGGCTGATAATAATGCGCGAGAATGACCGCGTTTTTTTCTTCTTTCAGTTCGAGAATGGCTTTTACCAAATCCTCGCCCTGCGGAATCATGAATTCCTTTAAATCCAGAAAGCCTTTTACAGGCATATTGTCTATTGCAGTTTGAAATTTATCTTGCATTGTGTTTATGTTTTGATGTGGTTTGAGATTGTCTGAAATGGTTTGATTGGGTTTCAGGAATATTATTGGTAAACCGAAGTGAGATTAATTTTCAATCCTAAGGCTTCAATAATTTTATAAAAAGTTGAAACTTTCGGTTCGGTTTTTCCGTTTTCAATTCTGGAAATATATGATTTGTCCGCACCAATTTTTTCCGCAAGTTCTTCCTGTGTCATTTTCACTTCTTTTCTTGCCTGTTCAATAATCTGTCCGGTGTAAAAAGCCATTGCTTTTTCCTGAAATTTTTTTCGTTCTTCCGTCCCGTGTTCTCCGTATTTTTCAGCTAATACACGGCTGTAACTTTTTATTTTATTTTCTTCTGTATTCATAATATTCAGACATTATTTTGTGTGCTTTTTCTATTTCTTTTCGGGGTGTTTTTTGGTCTTTTTTATGAAAACCATTGAATAAAACCACTAATTTTCCCTCATCAAAACAGCAAAAAATCCGGTAAATATTACTCTGATATTCTATTCTGATTTCAAAAAGTCCGCTTTCTATATGTTTCAGGAATTTTTCTGAAATCCTTTCCTGCGTTTCAATAATTTCAAAGATATAGTCGATTTTCTCCAAAACTCTAACATTCAGTTTCTTAGAAAACTCTTCAAAGTAATTGCCGAATGTTATAATTTCCCTCATCATGCAAAAGTAATAAAAGTTGTACAACTGTACAACTTATGATTTTTCTATAAACTCCTCAACAAGAGTTTTCACTTCGTCTTTTGCTTTCTGCAAATCGGTGTTGATAACGGTTTTATCAAATTCGGTTTTATACGTTATCTCCTCCTCTGCTTTGGCAACTCTGGTTTTAATGGTTTCCTCATCGTCTGTTCCTCTGCTCATCAATCTTCGTTCCAATTCTTCCACAGACGGCGGCATAATGAAAATGGACAGTGCTTTTTCCCCGAAATATTTTTTAAGTGAAATTCCGCCTTTTACATCGACGTCGAAAATTACGGTTTTTCCTTCATTCCAGATTCTTTCCACTTCGCTTTTCAGTGTTCCGTAGTATTTATCGGTGTAAACTTCTTCGTATTCCACAAAGGCGTTTTCAGCGATTTTCTCACGAAATTCTTCGGGCGAAATGAAATAATAATCGGTTCCGTTTTTTTCCGTTCCACGTGGTTTTCTCGTGGTGCAGGAAATGGAAAAAGCCAGTTCCGGAAAAATTTCGAGGCAGTGTTTTACCAATGTGGTTTTTCCGCTTCCGGACGGTGCGGAAAATATGATAACTTTGTTGTTCATTAATGATAATTGATTTTTCCACGAGTTTCACACGTGGCTATTATTATTGAACCTCTTTGAGGTTCGTTTTTCATTTTGTTTTTTTTCCTAATTTCCAAGGGCTTCACCCTTGGCTATTGATGTCGCCGCTTCGCGGCTCTGCTCACTTGTCTCTTTTTACTCTTGCCTTGGCTCTTACAAAACATTCAATGTCTGTTCCTTAATCTTCTCCAAATCATCTTTCATCATGACCACAAGTTTCTGGATTTCGGCGTGGCTTGCTTTTGAGCCTAATGTATTGATTTCCCTGCCGATTTCCTGGGAGATGAAACCTAATTTTTTTCCGTTCAGGTTTTCGCTTTCGGCAACTTCCCTGTAATATTTCAGGTGTTGGGCGAGCCGGACTTTTTCTTCGGAAATATCCAGCTTTTCAGCGTAATAGGTCAATTCCTGATAAAAACGGGTTTCATCAATGTTGTCAAACTCCTGAAGCGCCTTTCTGAAACGTTCTTTCACGGTTTCCATTCTTCCTCCCTCGTGAGGAATCACTTCCGTAAGATAGGTTTCGATATTGCCGATATTTTTCAGAAGTTCTGTCTGAAGATTGGCACCTTCCGTTCTTCTGAACTCAGAAAATTTTCCGATTGCCTGATTCACCAGAGATTCCAAAAATTTCCACTCCTCCTCATCTAGTTCATCCGGTTTTGAAGAAATTGCTTCGGGAAGCCGGACTGCCATTTTCAGGTATTCAAATTCAGGACCGTCGGATGCACAGCCTTTCAGCTGTTCCATATAGCATTTGATGAGGTCTTTATTGATTTTCACATCCGTTTTCTCGTCCAGCATTTCGCAGGTGATGAAGCAATCCACTTTTCCTCGTATAATTGTATCGTTAAGGATTTTGCGGATTTCAAATTCTTTTTCCTTGAACCTTACGGGAATCCTAATATTGAGGTCGAAGTTTTTGCTGTTGAGCGACTTAATTTCCACGGTTATCCTTTTCCCTTCATAAATTCCTTCACTCCTTCCGAAACCGGTCATTGATAAAACCATATCTTTTTTTATTTCCTACAAAGATAAATATTTGAAACGAGTGGTGATTATTTTTTCTCCTCATACGACAAGCGTATGAGGTTAAGCATCGTTTGGTACTCCGTACCATTTTACCTTTATGGAAACAGTGCGAAGTACTTCAAGATGCTTAATCCGATGCATCAGCTTCGGGGTTTACAAAAATAGTTATCCACATATTTCTCATTTTTAGGAAAAATTTTTTTCAAAAACATTATTTTTGCAAACTATGAAAAGATGGTATCTCTACCCTTTTTCCCTGCTGTATCATTTGGGTACGGGCATCCGTAATACTGCTTACAGCGTGGGAATTCTTAAATCTACGAAATTTAATACTCCGATTATCTGCATCGGAAATATCTCTGTGGGCGGAAGCGGAAAATCCCCGATGACCATGTATCTCGCCGATTTTCTTTCCAAACATTTCAAAACAGGAGTGCTTTCACGCGGATACGGAAGACTGACCAAAGGCTACGGCATTACCAACTACGAAAGCAATTATAAAACGGTAGGCGATGAAGCCATGCAGTTGTTTGAAAGGTTCAAAAACCGTTTTGTTATCGGTGTTTGTGAAGACCGTGTTTTCGGAGCGAGGAAAATCATCAGCGATATGGAACTGGATGTTCTTTTGCTTGACGATGCGTATCAGCACAGAGCGATTCGTCCGGGATTTAATATTCTGATGACGGATTTCAATGACCCGTATTTTAAGGATTATCTGCTTCCCGCGGGAGATTTGCGGGAAAGCAGAGCCGGAGCCGGAAGAGCGCAGATTATCATGGTTTCCAAATGTCCGGATACGCTTACGGAAGAGACCAAACAGTATTATATTTCTCGGATTCGTCCTCAGCATAATCAGAAAGTGTTCTTTTCTTCGATAGGATATGACGAATTTGTTTATTCCAAAGACAAACAGCTTCCTGACAATAATTTAGCGTATTACGACATTCTGCTGATTACGGGAATTGCCAATCCGAAACCTTTGACGGAACACCTTTCAAAATACGCTCAAAAGGTAAAACATCTGAAATTCAGAGACCACCATAATTTTTCGGATGCAGATATTCAGAATATTATTGAAGAATACAGGAAATTAGGCGAATACAAACTGATTCTTACGACGGAAAAAGATTATGTAAGACTCAAAACATTTGACTATCTTCGTGATATCGTATATTACTGGCCGATAAATGTCAACATCGACAAAAAGGAAGAATTTAACCAGATTATTTTGGATTATGTTAGAAAAAATTAAAGAAACAGCAGATTTCATCAAAAATATTATTCAGGATACGCCTGATTTCGCCATTGTTCTCGGTTCGGGACTCGGCGCACTGAAAGACGAAGTGGAAGCCATTCACACTTTGGAATACCACGAAATCCCGAATTTTCCCCAGACTACCGTTGCCGGACACGGAGGAAAACTGATTTACGGAACACTCGAAGGAAAAAAAATCCTGATGATGAGCGGAAGATTCCACTATTACGAAGGACACGACATCAAGACCGTGGTGTTTCCGTTTCGGGTTTTCAGGCTTTTAGGGATTCAGAATCTGATTGTTTCCAATGCTTCGGGAGGCGTGAATCCTGCTTTCAACGTTGCCGATATTATGATTATCCGAGACCATATCAATATGATGCCGGAACACCCTCTGCGCGGAAAAAATATCGATGAACTCGGACCTCGTTTCGTAGACATGAGCGAGCCTTACAGTAAAAAAATGATAGCCGTTGCGGAAGATGTTGCCAAAACTGAAAATATTAACGTTCATAAAGGAATTTATCTTGCTTTGCAAGGCCCTACTTTTGAAACGCCTGCGGAATACGGAATGGTTCGTGCTGTAGGTGCTGATGCCGTTGGAATGAGTACCGTTCCGGAAGTGATTGTGGCAAAACATCAGGGAATGGACTGCTTCGGAATATCCATTATTACCGATGTAGGCGGCCCCGATATTGCTTTTACCGTTTCTCATGAGGAAGTGCTTCATGCAGCCGACAAAGCAATGCCGAATGTCATTAAAATCGTGAAAGGTCTGGTGAAAAATTATCAGTAAAAGAAAACATCTTTATATAAAAACAGAACTCAAAATTGAGTTCTGTTTTTTTTGTTTAAAATTTAAAATCCATAAGAGATTCGTAAAATTCCTCCTCCATAATTCCCAACTGCTGGGCAAGATGTTTCACTCCGTCAACATAAGCGATATTTTCTGCAACAGAGGTCTGTAACGGTATTTCTCCCATATCGGTTCGGAGATAAAGTGTTCCTCCCGAAACTTCGGTTTCAGGATTGGAAAAAGGGATTTTCCGGAAATAATTTTCTGAATTTTCCACAAGTTGTGCTAATGGAATATCATCGCCTTTGTAAATCACGATACCGCCGGATACAACGGTTTCCAGGAATTTTTGGTATAATTCAACATCAACAATTCCGGTAATGAGGACGAGATTCGGTTGGTATTCCAAAAGCTGCGAGGTTTCCGCTTCAAAAAGAATAAAATCATTATTTTCCGCATTATTTCCAAAGGAAGTAATGAAATCTATTTTCTTTCCACTAAACTGAAGCGTATGAAGCAACAACCGAACCGCTTCTTTCTGATGCGGTATTCCGGTAATAACAAGCCTTGTCTGCGCAGTATGATTATGATACAAAATTGTCGGGATTAGGATTGTGTTTCCTGTTGCACTCTTGGTTTTGATTTTTTTTCCTCGTCATAATCGTGCAGAATGTTAAAATCCTGTGTCTGCTCAATGGCTATCATGATTTTATCGAGAATTTCATGTGCGGAATCCGAATCATAGTCGATGTCGAGCGGTTTTTTAAATTCGAGCGTCGGTTTCACTCCGGTAACTTTTACTTTCAGTCCTTTTTTGTCGAACGCCCTTCGGAAACCGTTGATTTTAATGGGAACTACAATCGGTCTTTGGGATTTCACGAGTTTGGCAGTTCCTTTTCTTCCCTGTGCAAAAGCGGTCGTTGTTCCCTGCGGAAAAGTAACCACCCAGCCGTTGTCGAGAGCTTTCATAATATTGTCCACCTCGCTCATGTCCACGATTCTGTTCACATTTTTTCCTTCGGCGCGCCATGTTCTTTTTACGGTAACAGCTCCTGCTATTTTGAAAATTTTGGGAAGAATACCTTTATTCATGGTTTCTTCGGCAGCTACATAGTAGAAATCCACTTTCGGATTGAGAAGATACACGGGGTTTTTAATCGTGTTTAAATAACCGTTATTCACCGAGCAGAATACATGATACATTGCCGCCACATCAGCAAAATAAGTCTGGTGGTTGGATACGAAAAGTACGTTGGAATCCGGCAAATCCACAAGATTTTCCGCTCCTGAAATTTTCAGCTTATTGAACCCGTTGAATCTTCTGTAGGAAACCATTCCCAAAATGAAAACAATCATTCTTTTTAGGAAATATGGTGTTCCGAAAGCATCAAAGAAAATATTTTTCTTAGCCATTTTTTGTAAAAGTGAAGTGCAAAATTACAAATTTTTCAGCAAGCAGCTGAATTCGCATAAAATCATGGAAGTTGCTCCCCAAATAATATAATCGTTAAAATTGATTACCGGAACTTCCACTCCGCGTGTTGAGGGCAAAGTTCTCATTTCCGGTTTTTCCGTAAGGCTGAGTAAGGAGGTTACAGGAAATTCAATCAGTTCCACGGCTTCCGCTTCCTGAAGCCGGAAAACTGGGTCTTTTCCGGTGTAAGAAATGAAAGTATGCACATAAAAATTGCTCGGCGGAATATAAATAGGTGAAATTTCCCTTATAATCCGCACATAATGCCGGTCGATTCCCATTTCTTCATGGGTTTCCCTTTTTGCGGTCATTTCAAACGAAACATCGCTGTCGTCCCTTTTTCCTCCCGGAAGCGAGATTTGCCCGCTATGGCGGTCGTGTTCGTTTTCACTGCGAACCATGAGCGGAAAATGCCATTCATTGTCTTTGAGATAAAGCAGAATATTCACGGCGGCAAATTTCGGATTACGCTTCAGAATCTGTTCATAAGTAAGCAGCGGGCGGTAAGGCGGTGAAAATATCCCGTGTGCATTTTCGCCTAAAAGTTCGGCTTCCTTTATTTTTTTGAGCAAATCTTTTCCGAATGATTTCATAGCTGAAAGATAATACAATTAAAGTAATTTTTGTGTTAATCTTTCCTTATTTTTTTGTTTGAGGTGGTTTGAAACGGTTTGAAGTGGTTTGAGGGTTTGAAATTGTTTGAATTTAAACCACCCCGTCAAAAATTTTCTTTAAAAATTTTTGCCACCCCTCCAAAGGAGGGGAATAACCCGTATCCCAAACCTCGCATCTCTTACCCCGAAACACTTGGCTCTTTTTACTTTTTACCTGGCTCTTAAAAACAAAAAAACTGCTGTATATCTCTATACAACAGTTTTTTGTGTGATTTATTTTTTAGGTTGGGCTTTTTTAATTGGAATAGCCCATCAGTTCCTCTTTTTTGGAATTGTATAGTCTGAATTCCAGATATTTGAAGCTGTCTCTCGGGATGATTGTTACCCATTTTTTGTATTTCAAGAACCATTTCATCTGAATACTGTTGAATCCTTTGGTCAGATAAGCCTCTACGAAAGGATGTACATGCAGATACAGTTTTCCTTTTTCTTTCTGCATGATGTTTCGGAGGGCTTCTTCCATTCTTTCCACCACGACAATCGGAGCGAGGATTTCTCCGTCTGCGTTAGGATTTTCTTCATTGGTTTCAATCTGTTTTTCAGGGCGCACACGCTGTCTTGTAATCTGAATCAGTCCGAATTTGCTCGGCGGAAGGATTTTGTGTTTCGCCTTATCTCGCTTCATTTCATCGCGGAGATGTTCGTAGAGTGCTTTTCTGTGGTCGGCATTCACCATGTCGATGAAATCCACCACGATGATTCCTCCCATATCCCGAAGCCTGAGCTGGCGGGCGATTTCCGTAGCAGCCATTTTGTTGACGTTCAGAGCGTGTTCTTTGTTCGTGCTTGCTGAGGTAATATTCGGCCCGGAATTTACGTCCACTACGTGGAGTGCTTCCGTGTGCTCTATAACCAGATAAGCGCCTTTGGAACTCGGAATATTCACGAACCTTCCGAAACTCTGCTTCAGCTGTTTCTCCACATTATAATATTCCATGAGGGGAATATGGGAATCGTAGAATTGAACGATGTTTTTCCGTTCGGGAGCGATGATTTCGAGATAGTCTTTCATTTCTTTGACAATCTGTTCATCATCACAAATGATGCTCACGAAATCCTGATTGAAATTGTCCCGGAGAATCGCTGATGCTTTATCGTCTTCGCTCAGCACTTTGGACGGAACTTTATTCTTCTGAATATTTCTGAATGCGGATTCCCATTTCTGAATCAGGGAATTCATGTCGTTGTGCAGTTCCGCTACTTTTTTACCTTCCGCGACTGTTCTGATAATCACGCCGAAACCTTCGGGTTTGATACTGTCAATCAGTGTGCGGAGGCGTTCTTTTTCTTCCTGAGTTTTAATTTTTTTTGAAATAGAAACCTTATTATCAAAAGGAATCAGCACGAGAAAACGCCCTGTCAGCGAGAGTTGTGTGGAAATTCTCGGGCCTTTCGTGGAAATAGGTTCTTTGGTAATCTGAATCAGCAGAGTATCTTCTTTTGCCAGAACATGGTCTACCGTTCCGTGCTTGTTGATGTCCTTCTGAACTTCAAAATTTTTAAGGCTCGACGACTGCTGTTTTTTACTAAAAGTATCTTTTATAAACTTTTTGTAACTCAACAAATCGGGGCCTAAATCCTGATAATGCAGGAATGCATCCTTCTCATAGCCGATATTCACAAATGCGGAATTGAGATTGGGTGCGAGTTTTTTTACTTTTCCTAAAAATAAATCACCTACGATGAAATCTTTTTTGTCTTCTTCCTCATGAAGCTCAAAAAGCCTTCCATCCTCGAGCAGCGCAATCTTGGTGCTCCCGTCTTCATACGAAACGATAAGTTCTTTCTTCATTGCTCTTGTTTTAGGTTGATTATAATGTTAAAAAAATTCAGAATTTCTGAATTTTCATGAGAATACGGGGATAATCCCGACATCTCAAAACAAAAATATAGCTAATGAATTTATAAAAAATCACCAACTATATTTTTATAAGTTTTCCGAAAAAAAATTATTTTTTCTTATGTCTGTTCGCTCTCCTTCTTTTCTTTCTTTTGTGAGTGGCTACCTTGTGTCTTTTTCTTTTCTTTCCGCTTGGCATAATGTATAATTTTTTTACTTGTTAATATTCAATTCTTATTTTACCGATACTTTGGTTTTCACTTTTTCAACAAAAGATTTGGAAGGTTTGAAAGCCGGAATATTGTGAGCCGGGATTTCGATAGCTGTATTTTTAGAGATGTTTCTTCCTGTTTTTGCCGCTCTGGTTTTGATGATAAAAGAGCCGAAACCCCTAAGATATACATTGTCCCCGTTGTACATGGAAGTTCTGATTTCCTGCATGAAAGCCTCGATTACTTTCTGTGTCTCATTTTTTTCGGTTCCTAATTTGTTTGAAATCGTGTTTACCAATTCTGCCTTTGTCATTTCCGTTTAATTTATTTTTAATTTTGGTGTGCAAATTTAGACAAAAAAAATTGAAAATAAAGAATTTGAACTAAATTATTTTTTTGTAAGATATTTTAAATCAATAGAGTTATGTCCCTATTTTTACTCTTGTTTTGGAAAAAATAATTAGATTTGCTGAAATATAAATCAAAATTACAGAATACAATGAAAAAAGGAGTGCTATTTCTTTTCGGTTTCGGGTTGCCTTTCTCTGTTTTCGGGCAGACACAGGAGCTGATACAGGAATTCGGAATGCAAAATCAGAAAAATCAGGATAAATATGATTCTGTTGTGGAACAAAAAATTGCCGGTAAAAATACCGAATCTATCAAAGATGAAAAAAGCAGGCTTGCAGGATTTGCAGGAGAAATTCCTGTGTTTTTGGAATCAGACGATACGAGGGCAAACCGAAGTGCCAATGTAGTTGCGCTTCAGGAGGGAACGCTTGACGGATTGAGTGGCACACCTATCCAAGGCGACGGAATGAATATTTTGGTAATGGACGGCGGAAAAGTTTTTGAAAAACACAATGAATTCGGAGCGGTAAACGGTGTTCCGGCCGTTCAGCGTATTTTTTATAAAGATGCTTCCAGTGTAGCCTATTCCGACCATGCTACCAATGTAGCAGGAATTATCGGTGCTGCGGGCGTGCAGAATTTCACTGCTCCATACGGTGCTCAAGCGGCAAAAGGAGTGCTTACAAAAGTGAATTTCGACAGTTATACATTTGCAACCACTACATTGGGTACTAATTATCAAAAACTTGCTGCTGCAACTACTGCCAATGTCTCCAATCATTCCTACGGGGTAAATTTAGGGTGGACATACAAAAGCACCACCAGCACCACCTACCCTTATGTGGGATGGTACTGGATTGGAAATTACAATCTGAACGCTCAGGACACTTATTCCGGAAGTTATTATACCAACGACAGAAATTTTGATTTAATCGTTTATGACAATCCCAACCACATCGTTGTAAAATCTTCGGGGAATTATTACGGCTTAGGCCCTACGTCGTACGTAGGAGCTTATAAATATACGGCAAGCGGCTATGTTCCTTTTGAGGAAAGCGACGAGCTTCCACCGCCCAACTGCAGCCAGGGATATTACTGCATAGGCTGGGGTTCGCTTGCCAAAAACATTATCGTGGTAGGTGCTACCAATCAATTAACAACCACAAATAACCTGTACACCCAGTCTTCTGATGTTGTAAAAGCATCATACAGCAGTGCAGGGCCGAGAAGGGATGGTGCAATCAAGCCCGATATTTCGGCGGTAGGTTCTAATCATTTGGTGGCGAATTATACTTCCGGTACAGCATATAATGCTTATGCCACAGGAAGCGGAACTTCTTATGCTGCTCCGGTTGTTTCCGGGATAGCGGGTGCAATTACGGAAGTCAACAGGAATCTTACCGGAAATTCTTCCTTCATTTACAAGGCTGATGAAATGAAAGCCATCCTTACCCATACTGCTAATGAAGCAGGAAATCCGGGTCCGGACGTTTGGTTCGGATGGGGATTTGCGGATGCTACAAAAGCCGCACAGTTGGTAATAGATGTTAAAGCAGAAAAAGCTACTTTGGAAAGAAATACTTTAACCAGCGGAACCGTTTATTCCAAAGAAGTTATTGCAAAAGACGGAGAATCTCTTAAAGCATCTCTTTCATGGATTGACCCGGCAGCAGCGGTTTTTACAAGTGATTCCGACCTTCAGAATAACCACACCTCAAGACTGGTGAACGATTTAGACCTCAGAATCATTGACACCACAACCAACGAAGTATATTTCCCTTGGAAACTCAATGTAGCCGACCCAATGGCAAATGCAACAACGGGAGATAATACGGTTGACAATATTGAGCAGGTTCTCGTTTCCAGCCCTGTGGCAGGAAGAAAATACAAAGTAGAAGTTTCCAATAAAGGACAGCTGGTGAATAACAATAATGTTGCGGCCAATCAGAGTTATGCTCTGGTAATCACAGGATACACCACGGAAACCCTTGCAGCCTCTGATGCTGATACCAAAGCTATTGCAGTATATCCTACCAGAACCAAAGACATCGTAAATGTATTGATTCCTCACGGAGCAAAACAGCTTACCGTTTTCGATATGGCAGGAAAACAGGTGCTTTCCGTTGCGGCGAAATCTTATCAAACTGTTGACCTCGGTAATCTTCCTAAAGGTGTTTATGTTATTAATATTCAGACAGATAAGGAAACGGTATCGAGAAAAGTGATTAAAGAGTAATTTTTTATCAATAAATTTCAATTCAAGCTGCTGAAAAGCAGCTTTTTTTATTTAAAACTCCTAAACTTCTGAATTCCAAATTTCCCAAGATTTTTCTGCCTGTTGTTCGAGCATATAATAACCGTTGACAGTTTTTGCGCCTCTTTCGGATGCCATTTGAGTCATTTTTGAGTAAACCGGATTGTAGACGAGGTCAATCACAAGATGTTGCTCTGAAAGCGCATGGAAAGGGAATGGCAGAACATTTTCAACGTCGGGAAAAGTACCGACCGGTGTGGTCTGGATAATCAGTTTGTTTTCGGAAACGGTTTCGGGAGATAGGTTTTCAAAATTGAGTTTTCCTTTCCGGGAAACGGTCTGGTAAGGAATTTTGTGTTTTTCGAGAATGTATTTTACCGCTTTTGCAGCGCCGCCGTCGCCGAGAACCAATGCGGATTGATGCTGTTCCTTTTTGTGGATGAAAAGTGTTTTTTCAAAACCGTAAGCATCTGTGTTGTAGCCTGTTTTTTTGCCGTTTTTGAAATGAATACAGTTCACAGCTCCGATTTTTTCTGCTTCGTCGCTCAGTTCGTCCAGAAACGGGATAATTTCCGTTTTGTAGGGAATGGTTACGTTCAGTCCTGCAAAATCGTTTTCTTCTGTCAGTTTAGGAAAATCCGAAATGGAATCCAGATGAAAAATCTGATAGGAATTGTTTTGCAGTAACAGTTTTTTGAATTTTTCCTCAAAATATTTTTTTGAAAAAGAGTAAGAGACGTTTCTCCCGATGAGTCCGAAATTTCGTTTGGTTTCCATGAATCAAAATTAAGGAATCTTTCGGATTTTTTGATGATAATTTTGAAAAACTCTAAAACCTCATAGGTTTCTGAAACCTATGAGGTTTAAATTTGATAATGCAAAAAAACTGCTTCACATTGTGAAACAGTTTTTATCTGTTGAAGTTGTTCTGAAAAATTAAGCTTCTGTTGATTCTTCGGAAGTTTCTTCTTTTTTAGCTTCAGCTTTCGGAGCGGCTTCAACTTTCGGAGCATCGGATACTACATCGAACTCGTAGTTGTATTCCACATCTCTGTGAAGTCTGATTAATGCTGCGAACTTACCTGTTCTCTTAATCGTGTTACCCGGAATCTTGATGTATTTTCTGTCGATTTCCACACCTGCTTTAGCAAGCTCTTCAGAAAGGTTTGCATTGTTGACAGAACCGAAAAGTTTATCACCTGTTCCTGCTTTTGCAGTGATGGTAATATTGGTTTTCTTCAGCTGGTCTACAACTGCATTAGCAGCGGCGATAAGTTTAGCTTCTTCTTCTTTTCTTGATTCAAGAGTTTCGGCTAATACTGCTTTGTTTTTTGGCGTAGCCAGAACTGCATATCCCTGAGGAATTAGGAAGTTTCTTGCATATCCTGGTTTTACGCTTACTGTATCAAACTCAAGTCCTAAGTTTTCTACGTCTTTTTTTAGAATGATATCCATTGTTGTTGTCCGTTAATTTTGTGCCGAGTTCCGGATTTCGAGTTCCGGATTTCTCATCACATCGTTAGAATTTATTTTAATTCAGCAACAAATAATTGTAATTACTTGTTTCTTTAGCCTTGTGCTTTTTACTTGGCTCTTTTTACTTGGCTCTTTTTATTTCAAAAGGTCTGCTACGTAAGGCATCAGTGCAAGGTGTCTTGCTCTTTTGATTGCGGCAGAAACTTTTCTCTGATATTTCAGGGAAGTTCCGGTGTATCTTCTTGGAAGGATTTTTCCCTGCTCGTTTACGAACTGAAGAAGAAAATCTGCATCTTTATAATCTACATGCTTGATTCCGTATTTTTTGAATCGGCAGTATTTTTTTTCAGATTTAGTATTGATATCAAGCGGAGTAAGGAATTTTACTTCGGATTCTCCTCCGGCTGCGGCCTGTTGTGCCATTTCGTCTATTGCCATGTTTTTGATTTTTAAGGGTTAAATTAAGCTTTTGCAGTTTTGTTTTTCGCTCTTCTTGTTACGGCGTACTCTGCTGCGTGTTTGTCAAGTTTTGTAGTAAGATAGCGGATTACCCTTTCGTCACGTTTGAAAGCAAGCTCCAGGTCTGCAACTACATTTCCTTCTCCTTTGAATTCAATCAAAGTGTAAAACCCATTCTTTTTCAGCTGAATAGGATAAGCCAGTTTTTTTAGTCCCCAATTTTCTTTGGCGGTGATTTCGCAGTTCTGAGACTTTAACAAGTCTTCAAATTTTTTCACTGCTTCCTCCACCTGTGCGTCAGATAGAACGGGAGTTAAAATGAAAACAGTTTCGTAATGGTTCATAATGATAAATATTAATTATTTCGAGGTGCAAAAGTAGGTATTATTTTTAAAGTACACAAATACAGGTTCATAAAAAAATCCGGCTCGTACAAACGAGCCGGATTCATTATTTACAATAATCTAACGATTATTTTTTAATCACTTTCACAGAAGATACACCTTCGTCAGTAGTAATTCTTACGATATACACTCCTGCACTCAGCTGAGACAGATTGATTTGAGATTTCTCAGCATCCATCTTGATATCTGCTATTTTGTTTCCTGCCAGGCTGAATACTGCTACCGATTTCACTTTAGAAGGAGAATTGATATTCAATACATCAGTTACTGGGTTAGGGTAGGTCTGAACTTTTACTTTAGTTGCATCAGCTACTGCAAGTGCAGAAACTTGTAAACTGTATTCTTCCGCTTGCCCGTAATAATATGTACCACAAGGATTGGTAGGCGAAGAAAAGTAATTTTTAATAACTCTGATTTTTGTAGTACCAACAAGGGCTGTTAATGGCACTGTAATACTTCCTGTGGCCTGTTGTCCATCTGTACCATCAGAGTTTTCGATAGAACCGATTTCGTACATTTCATCAGAACCGGTGAAGTATCCATCTTGATCCCAGTCAATGAATACAGTGAAATAATCAACCCAATCTCCGCCTGTATTTCCTTCAAGGGCTACATTATAGGTGCTGCCCTGTTCTACGTTTCCGGTAATGTTAGTGAAATCTTCTATTGCCGGAGAACCGTTCACAGTTGCATCAGATACATTGTCAATGCCGGCAAATACAAATCTTGTGATAGGTTCAATATCAAAAGATCCTACATTTGGACTACACGGTGGCACAGGTGGTGGTGTTACGTGCTCACAGTGCATTTTGAATACTGCCTGAGCGCCGTCTTCATCTGCCACCCAAGCGCCTCCGCTGGTGCGGGTATGCATAGGTGAGCCTAAAGTCCCTACAGTAGAATTTTCCCAAAAATAGGCAGTGCTTGTTCCGGTAGCTTTTGGCTGCATCCAGTAGGTGGTGCCTGCTGCTCCTCCTGTAAAGTTAAGATCTACATCCACGAATACCTGGCGCAACTCGTATGAACCAACAGTTTCGATTACATTTTGCGAATATGGAACTAATCCGGTAACGGTTTGCACCTGAGTACCCGGTGAACCTGCATTATCGTCATAGAATACAAAACTCAAGGATGATACTGGTACTCCGGCAGTCTGAATCACGTTCAGCTCTATTGTTTTTACATTAAGGGTGTTTCCTGCGGATACTTTGAAATCATCTGCATTTTCATAGATAGAGCCATCTTTAATCTGCAGTCCGTTTTCAACTCCGTTGGAATCATCTCCCTGTCCACAATCAGAGGCAGGGTCTGAAACAACAAGGCTGTATTCTTCTGCCTGCCCGTAATAGTATGTACCGCAAGGGTTGGTAGGAGAAGAGTTGTAGTTTTTAATTACTCTTATTTTTGTAGTTCCCGCAAGAGCTGTTGAAGGTACGGTAATGCTTCCTGTTGCCTGTTTACCGTCTGTACCTGTAGAGTTTACAATAGAACCGATAGGATACACTTCATCAGAACCGGTGAAGTATCCATCCTGATTCCAGTCTACGAACACAGTGAAATAGTTGGTGTAATTACCGCCTGTATTTCCCTCAAGGATTACACTGTATGGGGTTGTTGCTGCTAAACTCACCAGTCCGGAGATAGAAGTAAAGTCTTCTAATCCAGGAGAGCCGTCTATGGTTGCACTAGATACATTATCGATACCGGCAAATGCAAATCTTGTGATAGGCTCTACATCGGTAGTTCCTACAGTCGGACTACAAGGAGGCAGCGGTGGCAGTGTTACCTGGCTGCAATGCAGTTTGAACACTTCCTGATATGCTTTTGCTACCCATGCACCTCCGCTTGTACGGCCTTGTGCTTTTTCGCCTAATGTTCCCACGCTGGTGTATTCCCAGAAGTAACCGCCAACTCCGCTGTCCGGTGCGTGCACAGTAGGCTGCATCCAGTAGGTAGCACCGGAAGTACCGCCTTCAAAGCTGGCATCCACTGCTATCAGCATCTGGATTACGTCATATCCTGAAACCTGCCCGATTACTCTTTGTTCATAAGGCACAAGCCCTGTCAGGGTTTGTACTACAGTACCCGGAACACCGCTATTATTGTTATAGAATGTTAAATCGATAGAAGAAGGTGTTCCTAAGGTTGCGACTACATTCAGCTCGACAGCTTTTACGTTCAGAGTGCTGTTTGCAGATACCAAGAAGTCGTCCGCAGTTTCATAAATAGTTCCTGCTCCTACCTGATAGCCGCCCTGGAATCCGTTGGTAACGTCTCCTTGTCCGCAGTCCGGATTTGCCGGAGCTGAGCTTGTGATTTCGAAAGAGTCAATTCCAATATAATTAGAATTATCTCCTGAAGGGCCACCACTTGTTACGAAATATCTCATAGCAACATTTACCGGAACGGCAGTTGATCCTACACCTGAAACAGTAGCCGTAACCGCCGTCCAATCAGTAGGATATCCGGTACTCTGAAGATCTGGATTGACAGATAATAACAGAGTAGTAAAACTACCTGTATCAGTAGCACTAGCTGGTGCTGTATAGGTTGCTTGGTTACTCAGTCTTACTTCAAGACGATCTGCCCAAGTACTTCCGGAAGTAGTTCTCGTGTAGAAAGTAATTTCGTCGCCATCTTTAAGATTCACAACCGGAGTAATCAGCCAGTTGCTGATGGTCCCTGCTCCGGAAGTGTTGTTGTAGTTGGCTCCGATATATCCTCCGTCATATCCTGAAAATACAGTGGCATTCCCCTGAAACCAAGATGTTGTTCCAACCGGCTGGCTCTTGTTCAGCAACACCCATCCACTGCCCGAAAGAGTAGTGATGTCCTCAAAATCTTCTGACAAAACCGTAGTCTGTGCAGAAAAAGGTATTATTGACATAAACATCAATAACAGTAAAATTTTCTTCATTTTGATAAAATTTTAGTGGTTAATATTAATTATTGGTCTTTGTAATTTTAATTTTATTGCTTAATTACTTTTATTGTTTCGGATTCTTTTTCGGTATTTACAGTCAATATGTAAATGCCTGTACTAAGTTTTGACATATCTCATGGTATGTTTTTATTATATTTTGCTTAGTAAAAAATGACAAGAAATCACATCATTACTTTTTCCCGAATACAATTTTCCTCAAATCCTTCATAAAAATGGTTTTGAAAATGCAGTTATAATTGATAAGCAGGGGAGTAAAAGAAAGAGAATAAATGTTTCTTCATATCATTAGCTTAAATAATTGATTCAAATATAGTGATAATTATGACATAATGGTAATGTAACGCTTTTTTTTCACTAAACATTGATGATTTCACCTGTTGCAATGCACATGTCATTTATATGAAAACAAGGAATTTTTGTTTGCTAATAAAAGAGTATCAGTATGGTATGTTTTTTTTATTTGTCGTTGTCTTTTGTGCCTTTTGTGGTCGTGTCTAATCAAAAATATAAATTATAGAGAATAGTAAAAACAAAAAACCTCCGAAAATTCCGAAGGCTTGATATTTTAAATCTCTGTATTTATATCCCAGTTTTCCAGATAATCGTGAACATGTTTCAGGAACATTCCGCCGAGTGAGCCGTCCACCACTCTGTGGTCGTAGGAATGCGACATGAACATCAGATTTCTGACAGCAATCACATCTCCGTCCTCAGTTTCCAGCACGGCAGGTTTTTTCACAATCGCACCAATCGCAAGAATCGCCACCTGAGGCTGAGGAATAATCGGCGTTCCCATCAGGTTTCCGAAACTTCCGACATTGGAAATGGTGTAAGTTGCGCCTTGTGTATCTTCCGGTTTCAGTTTCTTGTTTCTGGCTCTGTATGCCAAATCGTTTATCGCTTTTGCCAAACCTGAAAGCGAAAGCTGGTCGGCATTTTTAATCACGGGAACAATCAGGTTCCCGTCCGGAAGTGCAGTTGCCATTCCGATATTGATGTTTTTCTTTTTGATGATTTTGTCGCCGTCCACAGAAACATTAATCATCGGAAAATCCTGAATGGCTTTCACAACCGCTTTTACAAAAATCGGCATAAACGTCAATCTTTCGCCTTCGCGTTTTTCAAATGCGGATTTATGGCGTGCTCTCCATTTTACCACGTTGGTCACATCCGTTTCAATGAATGAAGTTACGTGCGGAGCAATTCTTTTGCTGTTCACCATTGCATCTGCAATGATTTTGCGGACTCTGTCCATCTGGATGATTTCATCACCTTCGTTGTGTTGAGGCGTTGGGATGTTAGGGAGTTGAAGCGTTTCAGAAACAGTTTCTTTAACCTCAATCTCAGCCTTTTTTACAAAAGCCAGAATATCTTCTTTGGTAATTCTTCCGTCCAATCCACTTCCTTTAATGGATTTGAGTTCTGTTTCGGAGATATTTTCCTGCGTAGCAATGGATTTTACTAATGGAGAAAGATACAACTCACCGGAAAATTCGGTATTTGCAGGTGTGGTCTGCAAAGGTCTTTCCAGTTCGTGGATGACTTCCTGTGCAGGCTGAGCGGGAGTTTCGGCAGGTGTGGAAGCGGTTTCGGTTACAACAGAATCGGAAGAATTTTCTCCCTCCGTTTCCAGAATGGCTATGGCTTCGCCCACTTTTGCTACTTCATCTTTCTGTTTCAGGATTTTTACGATTTTTCCCGAAACCGGAGTAGGAACATCGGAATCTACTTTATCTGTCGCAATTTCCACTACGGAATCGTCTTCCTTCACGGTGTCGCCCTCATTGTATAACCAGCTGATGATGGTAGCCTCCATCACCCCTTCTCCCATGGAAGGAAGTAATAATTTGTATTCTGCCATTATAGTCTTTTTGGTATTTTACAAATATAAGCAAATTTGAAAACTCTACAATTTTAAAAAGAAAAATTACGAATATGATAATGAAGAAACAAGAGCCAAGGGAAAAGAGCCAAGAAGTTGGGAGAAGGGGAGACTTTGAGAAAATGAGACTTTGAGAAGTAAGGTGGAAAGATGACGGAAACATTCCCCTCCTTTGGAAATCGAGGAACGAGATTCGCCGATTCCATTAAAAATAAATAAACATGGAGAGAGACACTGGTGGCGAAAATTCGGAGAATTTTTGACGGGGTGGTTCACCTCGCACTTCGTATCTCGTATCTCATATCTCGCACCTTTTTTCTACATTTGTCAAAAATTTTATATGAATCTGTATATCGTTGCATTGTTCCGTTTCAAGGAAAATTATCTGATGGATGCTTTTGAACTGCTGAGAAAATTAGTACATGAAACCCGAAAAGAAGAAGGCTGTCTGCAATACGACCTCGTGGAAGACAAATATAATAAAGGTATTTTCTTTATCGTGGAATTGTGGGAATCGGAAGAACATCATTTTAAACATGACCAGGCGGAGCATCTGGCGGATTTCAGAATTAATTCTGCCTCTTTTCTTGAAGAAGCAACACAGGTGTATAAAGGTTTTAAAGTGTTTTAATACAATGAAAAAGTACAGTTTTTTATTTTTAATTTTGTCTGCTTTTATGGCATTTTCGCAGGAATACACTTCCCGGGAATTGAATATCATTCGCAGTGGAAATGTGCAGACTGCGCTTCCGATTATGCAGACTACGGATTCGGAACAGCATGCCGTTCTTTTGGAACCTTCTGAGGATGCCAATCCGCTCAGCCCCGATACAGAAATACTTGTGAACCGCATGAGACTTTCCCTGCTTTCCACATCGAGCGGTGTCGGGATTGCGTGTCCGCAGGTCGGAATCAACCGGAATATCATTTGGGTAAAGCGTTTTGATAAGAAAGGGAAACCTTTGGAATACTTCATCAATCCAAAGATTATTTGGAAATCTGCTATTCTGAATTTTGACGGTGAAGGAGATTTATCAATTCCGGATTTCTGGGATGAATTTTATAGAAGTAAAGTGATTCAGCTTGAATATTTTGACCTGAAAGGCGAAAAACACGCCGAAATTGTGGAAGGATTTACTGCGGTTATTTTCCAGCATGAAATCGACCATCTTTTCGGAATCCTGATTTCCGATAAAAAGGAGAAACAGAAAAAAGAAGTGTATAAAGAGGTGAAGGCTTTTGAGAAGGTGGATTGAGTTGGGAAGCAGGAAGTTGGAAGTTTACGTACGCGAACAAAACCTCATAGGATATTTTGAAACCTATGGGGTTTAGGCAGTTGATTAATATGAACGAAGCGTTGTGAGAGCTTGAAACCCTAACATTCTTAAAAACCTTTACAGATTTCAAAATTCAAAATCTTTATGTAATTTTGCACCGTTGTTTCTTTGAAAAAAGCAGTAAAAATATTTTACTTCTGATATTCAGAATATTATCGGAAAAATTTCAAAAAAATAATAAATGTTAAAGAATTTTATATATTTGCAACATCGAAATAACAATTAAAAATAAAATACTATGTCAGACATTGCATCAAGAGTGAAAGCTATCATCGCTGATAAGCTGGACGTTGAAGAAACAGAAGTAACAGCAGAAGCTAGCTTCACTAACGATTTAGGAGCAGATTCTTTGGATACTGTAGAACTTATCATGGAATTTGAAAAAGAATTCAATATCCAGATTCCTGATGACCAGGCAGAAAAAATTACTACTGTAGGGCACGCGATTGCTTATATCGAAGAAGTAGTAAACAAATAATCATTCTTTGAAAAAAGAAATAACTAATTTATGGAATTAAAAAGAGTAGTTGTAACAGGTTTTGGCGCGGTTACGCCCATCGGCAACAATGCGAAAGAATACTGGGAAAACCTTGTAAAAGGTGTGAGCGGTGCTGCTCCGATTACTCTTTTTGATGCCACAAACTTCAAAACAAAATTCGCCTGCGAAATCAAAAATTACGACCCTCTGAATCACTTCGATAAGAAAGAAGCGAAAAAGCTGGACCGTAATTCACAGTTCGGGCTCATTGCCGCAAGAGAAGCAATCGAGCATTCCGGACTTCTCAACGGTGAAGTTGACAAAAAAAGAGTCGGCGTAATCTGGGGTTCAGGTATCGGAGGACTTGAAACATTTGAAACAGAAGTATTAGGCTGGGCCAATACGGATATTCCGCGTTTCAATCCGTTCTTTATCCCAAAAATGATTGCCGACATTACACCGGGGCACATTTCCATCGAATACGGCTTTCACGGACCAAACTACACAACCGTATCCGCCTGCGCATCTTCCGCCAACGCACTTATTGACGCCAAAATGCTTCTCCAGCTCGGAAAAGCGGAGGTAATTGTATGCGGAGGTTCTGAAGCGGCAATAACAGCAAGCGGCGTAGGAGGTTTCAATGCCATGATGGCGCTGTCCACCCGGAATGACGACCCTGCAACCGCTTCCAGACCATTTGACAAAGACCGTGACGGTTTTGTTCTCGGAGAAGGAGCCGGATGTATTGTCCTTGAAGAATACGAACACGCCGTAAAAAGAGGAGCAACCATTTATGCCGAGCTCAAAGGAGGAGGTATGAGTGCCGATGCGCACCACATGACTGCTCCGCATCCCGAAGGATTGGGAGCATTTTTGGTAATGGAAAACTGCCTTGCCGATGCAGGAGTTTCTACCAATGAAGTAGACCACATCAATATGCACGGAACTTCCACACCTCTTGGTGATATTGCGGAATCCAGTGCGATTTCTAAACTGCTGGGCGACCATGCTTACGATATTCAGATTAATTCCACCAAATCCATGACGGGACACCTTCTTGGAGCAGCCGGAGTTGTAGAAGCCATTGCGGCATTGGGAACTATCGTACACGGAATAGTACCTCCAACCATCAACCACTTTACAAACGACGAGAAAATAGATTCCCGCCTAAACTTTACCTTCAATAAGGCTGTTGAAAAAAATGTAGAGGTTGCCATGAGTAATACTTTTGGATTCGGAGGACATAATGCCTGTGTTCTTTTCAAGAAAATATAGTGTTACGGTATGGGGCTGCCGAAGTACATTTCCAAATTCATTCCCAAAAGAAAAAAAATACCGAAACAGGATGTTCTGTTCCGTTCCGAACTCTCAAAATTAATCGGATACGAAGTCCGGAATATTGACCTTTACTGCGAAGCGTTCTCTCTGCGAAACTCTGAAAACAAAAGCAACAGAAACTACGAAAGACTGGAATTTCTCGGTGATTCCGTTCTCGGAGCAATCATCTCCTTTCATCTTTTCACCATGTATCCTGATGCCAATGAAGGTTTTCTGACACAGATGAAATCCAAAATCGTCAACAGGAAAAACCTCAACAAATTAGGTGATGAGCTGCAGCTGAAGAACCTAATCAGAAATCAGCCGGCCACGATGAGCGAGAACATTTCGGGAAATCTTTTTGAAGCACTTATAGGAGCTGTTTATCTGGATTACGACTATGAAATCTGCAAAAAAATAGTCCTCGAAAATATTTTTACGGAAGAGCAAATTAATAAAATGGAGCATAAAATCATCAGCTACAAAAGCCTTCTGCTGGAATGGAGCCAGAAAAGAAAGGTATGCATCCGCTACGAAACACAGGAAGAAATGCATGCGGGAAGAAATTTCGTATTTCGGGCTTATGTGTGGATAGATGAAGAAAAAATATCCAATGCAGCGGAAAGTTCCAAGAAAAAAGCAGAAGAAAAGGCCGCACAGCGGGCATTTTATATACTGAACAAAAAACAAAGTATTCTTGAAAAACCTAAAGCTCATACTTGATGACGAAGAAGAAAGCGATATTGTCCTCGGTTTAATCCGGCTGATAAAACCGCTTCCGGATTATGAACTTTTTTTCAGAATAAATGAGCTGAATCCTTTCTTTTTTCAGAGGATTGAAGATTTTAAAATCTCCGGAATGTACTATGATTACTACTTTTCAAGATTTGAATCCTATTCCAGAGACCATAAAGCCCGAATAAGTATTACAGCCAACAAAAGCACCGGAAGCATACAGACAAAATACATGCGCGAGCTGTTTTCAGGGGAAGAAGAACATCGTTTATTGTTAACGGAACATGAAGATGTGGATTATATTATCAAAACATCGGATTCAATTCATGATTTTTCGTTAATTTTGTTCCCGGAAAATCTGATATTTGCAATCCAGAAATATTCCATGAGTTCAGACCATGAACTCTATCCTTTAATTCAATATTATGAATAAATATTTAAAAAAGACAAAAATTATCGCAACGCTCGGGCCGGCATCATCCAACCGTGAAACCATGGTGAATCTGATTAAGGCAGGTGTTGATGTTTTCAGAATAAACTTTTCTCACGCCGATTACGATTTGGTGAGAAAAAATGTAGAAACCATCCGTGAGATTAATCAAGAATACGGATTTTCAGTTGGGATTCTGGGCGACCTTCAAGGGCCGAAACTGAGAGTAGGCGTAGTAAAAGAGGGTTCATATCTCAATCCGGGGGACATTCTTACATTTACCAACGAAAAAATAGAAGGCGACTCCCAAAGAGTCTATATGACCTATCAGCAGTTCCCGAAAGATGTAAAAGTAGGCGAACGAATCCTGATTGACGACGGAAAACTGGTTTTGGAAGTAACGGAAACCAATGAAATTGACACCGTAAGAGCCAAAACGATTCAAGGAGGGCCATTGAGCTCTAAAAAAGGAGTGAATCTTCCGAATACCAATGTTTCCCTGCCTGCGCTTACGGAAAAAGATATTGAGGATGCCAATTTCATGCTCGACCTCGAGCTGGACTGGATTGCGCTTTCATTCGTAAGACACGCTCAAGACATTATTGACTTAAAGGAATTAATGGCGAAACATCCTAAAGGAAAAGAATTTAAAACACCGATTATCGCAAAAATCGAAAAGCCGGAAGGTGTGAAAAATATCGATGAAATCCTTTTGGAATGTGACGGATTAATGGTTGCCAGAGGAGATTTGGGTGTGGAAGTTCCGATGGAGCAGGTTCCTGCTATTCAGAAAAATCTGGTGGAAAGAGCAAGGTTTTTCTCCAAACCTGTCATCATCGCTACCCAGATGATGGAAACCATGATTAACAGCCTTACACCGACCAGAGCCGAAGTGAACGACGTTGCCAATTCCGTGCTGGATGGTGCGGATGCCGTAATGCTTTCCGGTGAAACTTCCGTAGGGAAATATCCTGTAGAAGTGGTTCAGAACATGGCGAAAGTGGTACAAAACATTGAAAAGACCGCTTTCTACCAAAATAAAAACGCTCCGATTGAGCATGAATTTAATTGTATTGATGAGCGTTTCATTACCAACAGGATTTGCCTCGCCGCTGTGAGAATTGCGAAATCGACCAATGTGGAGGCGATTGTAACGCTTACGTACTCGGGATATACGGCGTTTCATATTTCGGCACACCGCCCGAACTCGCACATCATTATTTACAGCTCGAACCGCAGGGTGATTACCATGCTGAACCTGCTTTGGGGCGTGCGTGCTTTCTATTACGAAATGACGAAATCCACCGATGAAACGATTACACAGGTAAATACCATAACGCAGAAAAACGGATATGTAGAACCCGGAGATTTTGTGATAAACCTCAATGCCACGCCGGCACACGAGGAAGGGAAAACCAATACGCTGAGATTGACGACGGTATAATAATAAGAAAACTCCTGAAAAATCAGGAGTTTTTTTTATTAGAAAAACCTAAATCATCAACCATTCATTCACCAGAGAAGCCGCCAATCTTGCTGTTCGTTCCTGAATATCGTAAGCAGGATTTACTTCTGCAACATCCAAAGCAACGAGTTTTTCGTTTTTTAAAATATGCCTGAAAAAGTGCATAAAAGCAGCATCCGCAAAGATTCCGTTGTACGCCGCCGCCGAAACTCCGGGTGCAATCGCCGCATTGAAAACATCCATACAAATCGTGAGATACAGAACATCAACTTCATCTGAAAGCAAATCAATTTTTTGGTAAATATTCGGGAGGTTTTCAAAGAAAATTTCATCAGCCAAAATATATTTCATTCCGTATTGATGAGCGGTGTCAAATAATTTCAGTGTATTGGAATTTCTCTGGATTCCGATATGAAGCGAGTGGATTTCACCTTGCTGTGTAACCTGCCAGAATCCTGTTCCTGAAGTTGCTCCTACTCCATTTTCAGGTTCACGGTTATCAAAATGTGCATCAATATTGATGATTCCGATTTTCTGATTAGGAAATGCTTTTTTAATTCCCGAATAATGGGCAAACATCACTTCGTGTCCGCCTCCTAAAACAATGGATTTTGCTTTTTTACCGACAACCTGAGAAACTTTTTCTGCTAATTTCTGCTGAATTGCTTCTAAATTTTCATCTTCACAAGTGATATTTCCGAAATCTTTCAGTATAAAATCTGGTTTTACTACCGGAAAATTCGCCATATTTTTACGGATAATATCGGTAGCATCTTTTGCACCGGTTCTTCCTTTGTTACGTTTTACACCTTCATCCACCGCAAAACCGTGAAGAACAAAATCGTTCTCCGAAATATTTCCGTAATCATTCTCTACGGAAACTTTCTGAAAAATACGGTGATACAGCGGATTGTCGCCGTCAAATCTTCCTTGCCACATTTTTTGTTTAAAGTTTAAAGTTCAAGGTTCAAAGTTGGTGATTTTGAAGAAAGAAGTTCTCAATATCTTTTTTCACCACAAGGTTATTATTGTTTTACTCTCGTAAATCCTTTTGGTGTTCCCAATTCTGATTTATCATAAATATTCAGATAAAGATAAACCGTATCTTTCTTACCTTCATAAGTAACCCAATATTTATCTAACAGTCCCATATCTCCAAATAAAGCATTTTTGGTCTTAAAGTGACAACAGCTTCCCACTCTGTCAAAAGAAACTTCTTCTCCGTCAGGACCTCTCAAAGAACGTAAGTAATTAACGGAGTTTCGCGGGCTATGTTCTCCAACATTGATTGGATTTTTCTCTGAATATCCATAAGTGTCGTCAAAAACACTCTGAACAACTGAAGAAGCAGTGCCACAAGCTGCCAATATCAGTACGGCAATAATTAAATAGTAATTTTTCATAAAGATTTAAATGTTTTTCTTTTTCGCAAAAGCAATCGCCGCTTCCTTTACCCACGCATTTTCCTGCTGTGCTTTTCTTTTGGTTTCGAGGCGTTTTTTGTTGCAGGGACCGTTTCCTTTTAAAATTTCCATAAATTCGTCCCACGGCAGTTCCCCGAAATCGTAATGCTGTGTTTCTTCATTCCATTTCAGTTTTTCATCGGGAATTTTCAGTCCTAAAAATTCGGCTTGCGGAACGGTTACATCTACAAATCTTTGTCTTAAAGAATCGTTGCTTTCCCTTTTCACACGGTAATTCATTGATTTTTGGGAATTCGGGGAAGCATCATCATTTGGGCCAAACATCATTAATGCTGCCCACCAAAAACGGTTTAATGCCTGTTGTGCCATTTCTTTCTGCTGTTTTGTTCCGCGGCAGAGCGTCATCAGGATTTCATAACCTTGTCTTTGATGAAAAGATTCTTCCTTGCAAATCCGAACCATTGCTCTGGAATACGGGCCGTAAGAATTTCCCATTAACATTACCTGATTCATAATCGCAGCACCGTCAACCAGCCAGCCGATTGCACCGATGTCCGCCCAACTCAAAGTAGGATAATTGAAAATGCTGGAATATTTCGCTTTTCCGGAAAGCATATCGTTGTATGTGGAATCGCGGTCTGCCGGAATTTCTCCGTTTCCTAAGGTTTCCGTAGCGGCATACAGATACAATCCGTGTCCTGCTTCATCCTGAATTTTGGCAAGAAGCGCCATTTTCCTCCGCAGAGACGGTGCTCTCGTAATCCAGTTGGCTTCGGGAAGCATTCCGACCACTTCGGAATGGGCGTGCTGAGAAATCTGCCGAACCAGCAATTTCCGGTAATCTTCCGGCATCATATCTTTCGGCTCTATTTTATTTTCCGCCTGTACGTATTCTAAAAATTTTTCTAAACTCATTTTTTTTATTTTATTAAATAAAGTAGCAATCTAACAATGTAACATTTTTTTAACGCTAAGGTCAGCAAAGATTTTTTACTACTATCCGCTTTTAAGGTTCGCCAAGGCGTTTCACTTAGCAAAGAATGCAGTATTATTGGGATTGGTACATTTTCACATTGGTATATTGCTACATCTCAATATCATCTTTTTTATAAATCCCGATTTGTCCGTTGGAATATTCTCCGGCTACAAAAGTGATGCTCTTTTCGGGAGTTTTTATGGTGTATTCATTAAAATGATAACTGCTTCCTTCAAAAGGGTCAATCACTTCAATTTTCCGGTCGGAACAGTGCCAGTAATGATTCCAGATGTTCAGTCCTTCCACTCTGAATTCCTTGTCTACTTCGATGAAAGATTCAAATTTCCAGTTTGACATAATTTTTGTTTTTTTAATTTACTAATATAACAATGTATCAATCTACTAATTTACCAATCATCTTATTAATCCCGTTCTCACATTGGTACATTTTCACATTGATAAATTGTTACATTATATTAAACGTCATAATTCAGCATCACGATATTCGTCACAGGGTGGCATTGACAGGTCAATACAAAACCGCGTTCCACTTCGTCTTCCGTTAAGGCAAAATTTTTCTCCATAAAGACTTCGCCTTCCATTACCTGTGCTTTGCAGGTGCAGCACACGCCGCCTTTGCAGGCAAACGGAACGGGGAGATTATCTTTCAAAGCCTTGTCCAGAATACTTTCCTTTTTGGAATTGAGGTGGATGTTGTATTCATCATCGTCGATAATCAAAGTTACAAAACTTTCGATATTCGGAATTTTCTTGAATTCCTCGCTGCGTTCCGCATTTTCCTCATCATCAGGCGGAGAATAATATTCGTACATCACCTGAAGCGACGGAACATTGTGTTCGTTTTTCAGATAGTTGGAAATTCCTTTAATCATATCAGTAGGGCCGCAGATGAAAAACGTAGTTTCCTGAACCGGAATTTCGGGAAAACGTTCCAGTAATTGTCCCAATTTTTCAGGGCAGATTCTTCCCTCAAACAATTCGTCTTCATAATGCTTTTCCCTCGAAAGAAGATAAACGACTTTCATTCTTCCGTTGAATTTTTCTGCCAGAGCATCAATTCTTTCCCTGAAAATAATATCCGCGACACTTTTATTGCTGAAAAACAGATAGGCATTGCTTTTCGGCTCTTGATAAAGTGCTTCAATAATATTTGACAAAACCGGAGAAATTCCGCTTCCCGCAGCAAGACCTACGTAGGTTTTCTCATTCGACGGATGATAATTCGTGTAGAAATGACCTTGCGGAGGCATCACATCGATTTCATCTCCCAATTTCACATTTTGGTTCAGATAAGTGGAAATCACCCCGTCTTCAATGTGCTTGACCAGAATTTCCAGTTCGGAATTTCCCTCCGACGGTGCATTCACGATTGAATAGGAACGCCGCAGGTCTTCTTCCCCAAAAACAAAACGAACATTCAGATATTGTCCCTGCCTGAACTGAAATTCGTGTTTCAGGTGCTGTGGAATTTCAAAACCGATATTGACGGAATCATTGGTTTCCTTACTGTATTTTGATATTTTCAAAGAATGAAAGTGCTGCATATTGAAATTAAAAACCGTTTTTCCAAATATAATCATTTTCCCGTTTCCGAAAATCTGAAATTTTGTCATTATTAAATCACTCTGAAAATATAAAATTCGGAAATTTTGACTTATTTATTTGAAAAATCAATAATAGAATACTTTTTGAGATTAAGAAGATGAAAGTTCAAACCCTAAACATTGAACTTTAAACTTTAAACAAAATAGTATGAATCTAAATCAATATACAGTAAAATCACAGGAAGCCATTCAGGCGGCACAGCAGGTTGCGATGGAATTCGGCAACCAGCAGATTGAACCTCAGCATTTGCTTGAAGGGATTTTTCAGGTGGACGAAAATATTTCGCCGTTCTTACTGAAAAAATCCGAAGCCGATGCCTCACTCGTAAGAGAAAGAAACCGCGAAAATTTGGAAAAACTGCCGAAAGTGGAAGGCGGAAATATTTATCTTTCGCAATCCGCTAATAAAGTATTGCTCGATGCACCGAACGCTGCCAAAAAAATGGGTGATGAATACGTTACAATCGAACATCTTTGGCTGTCGCTCATCGAAGTTTCATCTCCGGTTTCGCAGATGCTGAAAGACATGGGCGTTACGAAATCCCTTTTGGAAGGCGGAATCAAAGAACTCCGAAAAGGCAGCAAAGCCACTTCTGCAAGTTCGGAAGAAACGTATCAGTCATTGAATAAATATGCGAAAAATTTCAATGAACTCGCAGCGGAAGGAAAACTCGACCCCGTAATCGGACGTGATGAAGAAATTCGTAGAGTTTTGCAGATTTTGTCGAGAAGAACCAAAAATAATCCGATTCTGATTGGCGAACCCGGCGTTGGAAAAACGGCGATTGCGGAAGGAATTGCACACCGAATTATTTCCGGCGATGTTCCCGAAAATTTGCAAGACAAAACTTTGTATTCTCTCGATATGGGTGCGTTAATCGCAGGTGCGAAATACAAAGGCGAATTTGAAGAGCGTCTGAAATCCGTTGTGAATGAAGTCATTAAATCCGAAGGACAGATTATTTTGTTCATCGACGAAATCCACACTTTGGTCGGTGCAGGAGGCGGCGAAGGTGCAATGGACGCAGCGAATATCCTGAAACCGGCTTTGGCAAGAGGAGAACTCAGAGCAATCGGAGCAACGACTTTGAATGAATATCAAAAATATTTTGAAAAAGACAAAGCCCTCGAAAGACGTTTCCAGAAAGTAATGGTGGAAGAACCTGATACCGAATCGGCGATTTCCATTCTTCGCGGAATTAAGGATAAATACGAGGCACACCACAAAGTGAGAATCAAAGACGAAGCGATAATCGCGGCGGTGGAAATGTCCCAAAGATATATTTCAGACCGTTTTTTGCCCGATAAAGCGATTGATTTGATTGACGAAGCGAGTGCGAAACTGAGAATGGAAATCAATTCCAAACCGGAGGAATTAGACGTTCTCGACAGAAAACTGATGCAGTTGGAAATCGAATTGGCGGCGATTTCGAGAGAGGGAAACCAGACGAAAATCGACCATTTGAAAGAAGACATCGCGAAAGTAACCGAACAACGCAACGAAATCAATGCAAAATGGCTGAAAGAAAAGCAGAAAAGTGAGGATTTAACCCAAATTAAAAAAGATATTGAATCCTTAAAATTGGAAGCCGAAAGAGCATCGAGAACAGGAGATTACGCCAAAGTAGCGGAAATCCAATACGGAAAACTCCGCGAAAAAGAGGAAGAACTGAAAAAGGTGGAACTCGAAATGCAAAATCATCAGAATGAACTGATTAAGGAAGAAGTAACTTCTGAAAATATTGCCGAAGTGATTGGAAAATGGACGGGAATTCCCGTAACCAAATTAATCCAGTCCGAAAGAGAAAAATTATTGCATCTCGAAACCGAACTTCACAAAAGAGTAGTAGGACAGGAAGAAGCGATAGAAGCCGTTTCCGATGCTATCCGAAGAAACAGAGCCGGATTGAGCGACGAGAAAAAACCGATTGGAAGTTTCCTGTTTTTGGGAACAACCGGAGTCGGAAAAACCGAACTTGCAAAAGCACTGGCGGAATTCCTCTTCGATGACGAAAACAATATGACCAGAATCGATATGAGCGAATATCAGGAGCGGCATTCCGTTTCCCGATTAGTTGGTGCTCCTCCCGGTTATGTTGGTTACGATGAAGGCGGACAATTAACGGAAGCCGTGAGAAGAAAACCGTATTCTGTCGTGCTTTTGGACGAGATTGAGAAAGCACACCCTGATGTTTTCAATACCTTGTTGCAGGTTTTGGACGACGGACGATTGACCGACAACAAAGGCAGAGTCGTGAATTTCAAAAACTCGATTATCATTATGACTTCGAATTTAGGTTCACATCTGATTCAGGAGAATTTTGAAAATATTACGGAAGACAATCAGGACGAAATCGTTTCCAAAACGAAAGATGAAGTTTTCGATTTGCTGAAACAAAGTCTGCGTCCGGAATTTCTGAACAGGATTGATGAAGTGGTATTGTTCCAGCCTTTGAGCAAAAAGGAAATCGGAAAAATTGTTACCTATCAGTTACGTGGTTTCAATGAAATGTTGGCGAAACGAAACATCATTATGACTGCGACACAAGACGCAATAGATTATCTGATGAACAAAGGTTACGACCCTGTTTTCGGAGCAAGACCTTTGAAAAGAGTAATTCAGCAGGAAGTTTTAAATAAACTTTCCAAAGAAATTCTTGCCGGAACTGTGAACGACGGCGACAGAATTACGCTGGATTATTTTGAGGAAACGGGACTTGTTTTCAGACCAATTGAAAAATAATTTTTTTTCATATTAACATTATAAATGTAGTTTCGGCGGAGCCTTTGGCTCCGCCGAAA
>JASGDB010000083.1:0-9987 GCA_049841315.1 Bergeyella sp.
AATAAAATTTTCAGGGATTTTTCTTTTTCCCGTCCCTAAAGGGTGGAGAAATCCCTGAAAATTTCATCAAAATTATACCCTTTAGGGTTAGGGAAATTAATTTTGATGAAATTTAAACAGGCTCTTAATAACAAAAAATCCCGTGAATATTTTCACGGGATTTTTTGTATCAATGTTTTTTGTTATTAATCTTGTGCAACTTCTGCATCGGTTCTTTGAAGTAAATATTTATAAATTAATCCTCCAACGATTCCTCCTAAAATCGGAGCAACCCAAAACAACCAAAGCTGAGAAAGAGCTTCTCCCTGCACGAAAAGTGCCTGTGAAGTAGATCTTGCGGGGTTTACAGAAGTGTTCGTAATCGGAATGGAAATCAAGTGGATTAGCGTAAGAGCCAAACCAATGGCAAGTCCTGCGAATTTTCCGTTTGCCCATTTGTCGGTAGCTCCTAAAATGACGATTAGGAAAAACGCCGTCAATACAAATTCCGCTACAAAAGCTGCTCCCATTGAAAATCCAATTCCATTGTAATAGGTATCTGCCTTAAAAGCATCAGATGCATAAAAATTTGAAGCGAAAGCTCCTGCCGAATCGGCCGCAAAATTAGTTCCGCCGCCACCATTTAAAATTAAGTACAGCACTCCCGCCGCCGCAATAGCACCTGCAACCTGAGCTACAATGTAAGGAAGAAGGTCTTTTGCAGAGAAACGTCCGCCTGCCACTAATCCGAAAGATACAGCAGGATTGAAGTGTCCGCCGGAAATGTGCCCGACAGCGTAAGCCATTGTAACAACCGTAAGACCGAATGCAAGGGAAACTCCCAAAAGCCCGATACCAATATCCGGAACTCCGGCTGCGAAAACCGCAGAACCACAACCTCCGAAAACTAACCAAAACGTGCCGAAAAATTCAGCGAATAATTTTTTACTCATAGTGTTTATTTTAATAATTTATTCAAATTTAAAATAAATTTAATAAAACCAAAGAAAAAAGTGATATTTTTTATTTTTTTAATCCTTGCACGGTATTTGATGATAATGGAATCGGTTTAGATTTATTACATTTGACCATAATTTTTAAACATGAATACTGGAAAATTTAAAATCATATTATGGATTGCAGGAATCGTGATGGTTGCATTTCTGGGGGTTTTTTTGTATCAGATGACACAAACACAGTCTGCACAGATGATTACGGTAGTGGTAATGCTTTTGCTCGGGCTTGTTTTGGGTGGAGTTATTGCCTTTTTAGCAGGCAGGAATTTCAAATCTGAACCGCCAGTAATCACCGAAAGTTCGCATACGATCGCAGAAAGCATGAGAAAAGTTTTTAAGGTGGTTTCTGCGGAAGGGCATTTCAATGAAATCTACAATTACGAGGAAACGACAAAGATTTTCAACTTTATTCCGTCGAAAAAAAGAGCGCTGGTGATTGTTCAGGCGAAAATACTGGTCGGTTATGATTTTGAAAAATTAAATTGGGAAGTAGACGGGGAAAACAGAAAAGTGAGACTTTTGGAGTTTCCTGCTCCCGAAATTCTTTCTGCGGAAACAGATTACAAATACTATAATTTAGAAGAACAGTTTTTCAATCTCTTTAGTAAAGACGATTTGGCAAAAATACAGCAGAACGGAAAACGACAGGTGATTGAAGCTGCCAAAAAATCTCATCTTCCGGAAGTAGCAGCAGAACAGATGAGAACACTCCTCACGGAACTTCTGGATACCAAAAATTTCAGACTGGACAATCCGTCCGTAATTTCCGAAAGCAAAGACAGGATTGAATACAAAGGAGATAGAAATTATTGAAAATTTCCTAAAAATTTTCTTTTCAGATAAACGGTTGTTTAAAATTTTAGTATTAACTTTAGGTTTATAAAAGCTAAAGCAATATAAATCAGCATGTTATTATATTTGTTTTAAATGATTAAAAATTATTCATATATTGTTTGCCCTTAAAATGAATTTTATAATGAAAAAGAAACTATTTTTAGCATTATCTGCAATTTTGCTGGCTTTTCCGGCAAAAGGCCAGGAATATCTGGATGATATTATGATGCAGTCTTTTGGCTGGGACGAATATCAGCAAACCCGTAATGTATCAGAAGGCGGATTATATGAATTTTATGCATCCAGAGCAGGAAACCTCAAAGCATTGGGTTTCGATATGATTTGGATGCCGCCACCGAGTGCTTCCACCGGAGGAGTAGGATATTTTCCTACTCAATGGTTTAATTTTACTCAGACTTCCTGGGGTTCTGAAGCACAGCTTTTAAAAATGTTGAGCAATATGAACGCGAGAGGAATTAATCCCATTGCGGATATTGTGGTGAATCACAGAAGCGGAACTACCGGGTGGACGGATTTTACCAATCCTACTTGGGGATGCGAAACGATTTGCATTGATGATGATGCCACGGCCGCCTATGATGCCGGGCAATATACCGGGTGTCGTCCGTCCGGAGCTTCGGATACAGGTGAGGCTTTTGGAGGTTCAAGAGATTTGGACCACACCAATCTGACTGTACAGAACGGCGTGAAAGAATATCTGGGTAAACTAAAAACAATGGGCTTTAAAGGATGGAGATGGGATGTTGCGAAAGGTTTTTCCTCCTATTATTTCGGAATGTATATTGCGGACAGCCAGCCGTATTATTCAGTTGGAGAAAACTGGGAATCAAACGCCACAAATCTGAAAAACTGGATTAATGGTACATACGCATACAACCAAAGCCAGGTGAATATTTCGGGAGCTTTTGATTTTCCCCTTTATTATACATTGTCTTCTGCCGTAAAAAGCAATTCTTATACAGCATTCAGCGGTTCTGTTCCGGGACTTGCCGGGGAATACGGATTTAGTGAAAAATCGGTAACTTTCCTTGATAATCACGATACTTTTGCTCATGATGACAGCTACTTTTCAGGCAGTAATATTCTGAAAGGATATGCATACATCCTAACTCATCCGGGAATTCCGTGTGTTTGGGCACCTCATTATTACGGAGGAACATATACCAAAGACAGTAAAACCAGAACGTATGCTGCTAATTCTGCAAAGATCAACCAAATGATGGCGGTAAGAAAGGCTAATGGTATCGATGCATACAGCCATGTTGTTGTAGATAAAGCCCAAATAGGACTTTATGCTGCGTATATCAAAAAAAGATCTACGGACACGGATCCGGTAGTAGCAATGAAACTTGGAGGCACTTCCTGGACACCTTCCGGTACGGGATGGACTCTTGCGGTATCGGGAACAGATTTCTCCATTTGGTCTAAAGCAACAGTAAATGTTGCTCCGATAGTGGTTATTTCTCCTGCCAGCGGAACTTTTGTGAATGGTTCAACACAAAGCGTAACAATTTCTGCAACAGACGACAGTGGTACAGCTCCGACTATCAGATATACGATTGACGGTTCAGATCCTACGGCTTCTTCTCCGGTTTATACCGGCGCTCTCAGCGTTTCCTCCAATACCGTTGTGAAAGCGATTGCAATAGATGCCCAGGGACTTTCCTCCGGAGTGGTGGAAAGAATCTATACTTTTGCAGATACCAAAGATATTGTTATCCGTTTCAAACCTCCTACAGGAACGCCGAACTGGCCAAGTCCGAAAATTCACTACTGGGATTATGTTCCTACAACCTCTCTCCCTGCCGCTTCTTGGGCAAGCCCAATCAGTATGACGGCAGATTCTGAAAATTCGGGATGGTTTAAATATACATTCAACAACATATTGAAAGTGAGCTTCCTGTTTAGAGATGGAAGTTCTACGGGAACATTGGGAGTAACACAAACAGGAGATATCACCAATGTAACAAAAGACAGCTGGTATGTTTGGGATGCAACATCTTCTACTTATGTAAGAGAAGTGGAAGGAAACATGGCGGTAACAGAAACCGACGCAGAAAAAAATAAAATTGCACTGGAAATTATGGAAAATCCGGTGAACAATAAAATCGCTAAAATCCGCTATAAAAACGCTAAAAACGCAGAAATTTTCATCGTTGACCTTACAGGAAAAACAGTGAAATCCCTGAATGTTTCAAAAACAAGCGGAGACGAAACAATTTCCGTAAACGGATTGACAAGCGGTATATATATCGTTCAGTTAAAGGCTGAAAACGGTACAGCAACAGCTAAAATGATTGTGAAATAATCAATATATTTAAGTTAAACATTAATGTGAATCCCTTCTGAATTTTCAGAAGGGATTTTTTCTTTTGAGGAAGTTATTTCTTACGTTTGGAGCAAGGCGCCAGCCACAAAGTATTCATTCCGGATAGATTTCCCGGATTAATTGTACTTAAACCTGCGTACCACTTCCAACGTTTTGTCGATTTCGTTTTCTTCAATCGAGGCGGAAATAAACCACGTTTCATAACCACTCGGCGGAAGATAGATTCCGTTTTCCAGCATGTGGTGGAAAAAGTAATTGAACAGCGAATGATTCGCTTCCTGAGCTCCATCAAAATCCGAAACACGGTTGATATGGAAAAATACCGACATCATAGAACCTTTGCGGTTGATGCGGTGTACAATATTTTTTTCATTCAGGATTTTCCCGATTTCAAAATCGAGGGTTTCCGTTGTTTTGTTAATCTTATTATAGAAATCAGGATTGTTTTTAATCAGTTGCAGAGTAGTAAGCCCGGCACGCATGGCAAGCGGATTTCCGCTGAGCGTTCCCGCCTGATACACAGAACCGCGCGGAGAAAGATAATCCATAATCTCATTTCTTCCCGCAAATGCCCCGACCGGAAGACCTCCGCCAATCACTTTTCCAAAAGTTACAAGGTCAGCTTTCACCCCAAAAACCTCCTGAGCACCACCGAATGCCAGCCGGAATCCCGTCATCACCTCATCGAAAATCAGCAGTGAGCCGTACCGGTCGCAGAGTGTTCTCAGTTTTTTCAGGAAATCATTTTCGGGAAGCACACAACCCATATTTCCGGCAACAGGTTCAATGATAACCGCCGCAATTTCTCCTTCATTCAATCGGAAAAGGTCTTCTACCCGCTCAATGTCGTTGTATCTTGCCAACAGCGTATCTTTCGCCGTTCCCTGCGTTACACCCGGAGAATTCGGATTTCCGAAAGTCGCAGCGCCACTTCCCGCCTTGATAAGAAACGAATCGGAATGTCCGTGGTAACAGCCTTCAAATTTGATGATTTTATCTCTTCCCGTAAAACCTCTCGCAAGGCGTATTGCACTCATGCAGGCTTCCGTTCCTGAAGAAACCATACGGATTTTATCGATGTTCGGAACGTTTTCGGTAATGAGTTTTGCGATTTCGGTTTCCAGCTCCGTCGGTGTTCCGAAAGAAAATCCGTTTTCTGCCTGCTTCTGAACCGCTTCCAAAACTTCAGGATGTGTATGTCCCAAAATCGCAGGTCCCCACGAATTGATGTAGTCTACATACAAACGGCTGTCCTCATCTTCAAGGTAAGCGCCTTTCGCAGATTTCATGAAAAGAGGAACTCCTCCCACGGATTTAAAAGCACGTACAGGCGAATTCACACCTCCGGGAATGTATTTTTTAGCGTCTTCAAATATCGCGGAACTTCTTTGGTATAACATTTTTTAATTTTATTAAAAACAAGAACCAAGGAAAAAGTAAAAAGAAACAAGTGGGAATCTGTTATTGCGAGGAGCGTGTCCGCTGTAACGGAGAACGATGAAGCAATATCTGTTTCTTTTTATTCGGGGATTGCGTCATTTCACTCTTCAAAAAACACCCCGTCAAAATTTTCTTTTTGAAAATTTTGCCACCCCTCTGAAAGAGGGGAATATCCCTTATCCCGAACCTCGAAACACTTGGCTCTTTTTACTTTTTCCTTGGCTCTTTTTCCTTGGCTCTTTATATTCTGGGTTTTTTCTTCTGAAGATAAATCAGCTGTCCTGGTTTAGGTTGCTGTCCTTCATTCATACGGTTTTTGGCATACAGTTTCGGCAGTTTGATTCCGAATTTCTGTGCAATATCGTACATGGATTCTCCGGATTGGGCGGTATAGGTTTCCGTATTTCCGGAGGATGATTTTGTTTCAAGGAAAAGGATGTCGTTTTTACTGAGCGATGTCTTTTTCAGTTCGTTCCATTTCATCAGTTTTCCCTCATTGATTCCGAATTTTTGCGAGATAAAACCGACATTGGTATCAGCAGTAAGAATGATGTATTTTTTACCGCCGTTCGGATGGTTTTTCACGAGAATCGTATTCAGCAGTTCTTTATTTGATAAAATTTCGGAAGTTTTAGGCTGTTTTGCATAAACAGGCTGTTCGGTTTTCACTATTGCAGGCAGAACCGCTTCTTTTTTCGGGTTGAGTTTTGCCATGAACGCACTGTCATTCCTCAAATCAGGATATAGTTTGAGAACCGTATACAAAACCTCTTGAGAATTGGTATTGTCGAACTCGTAAAGCCTGTACTTTTCTATTTTACCGATGAGGATGTAGGCGTATTTCGGATTGGTAGCATATCCGGCTTTTTTCAGACCGTGAGCCCACGCTTTGTAATCTTTCATATCCAGAGTGAAAAGATTCTGATAATACTTTCTGTACGCCAGAAATTTGGAATGGTCTTCATAAGATTCTTTCGGGTCGTCATATACGCGGAAACATTCATTGGGCGCATCATCGGTGTGTTTCATGGTTTTTCCCGTCCATTCTTCCTTGCATTTGATTCCGAAATGATTATTACCCTCTTTCGCCAGCCGGCTTTGCCCTCCTCCGGTTTCCAGAAGTCCCTGCGCAAGCGTGATGGAAGCAGGAATTTTATATTTTTCCATTTCCTCTACGGCATACTGTGCAAAACGCTGAATATACTGCTCTTCCGTAGCCCAACCCTGAGCGGGAATCATTTTTAAGAGTAAAAAACAAGCGAGTGCAAAAAGTTTTTTCATTTTTTTAAGGTAAAAATTACTTCAAATTATATTCTGGTAAGAATGTCAAGGTTAATATGCATTACGCTGATAACCTTGACACAAGGTTTCTCAAAATTTTCTAAGATCATTTTTAAAGAGCAATTTCAATCAATTTTCTGTTTTGTTTTTTTAAAAGCTGATTTGCTCCTTCTATTCCCTGCAGTCCTCCCGTGTGAAAAGCCAGAATTTTGCTTCCGTCGGGAAATCCCCCGCTATCTATCATTCTGAAAAGCTGCAACATCATTTTTCCTGTATAAACGGGGTCAAGAGGAATTTCGTACTGTTCGTAAAAATCATTTATAAAACGCACCGTTTCATCAGATATTTTGCCATAACGGTCTAAAGGTTCTTTCAGCGTGAAATTCTTTCTCCCCGAAAGATTCAGTATTTTTTCTTCCAAAGAAGAATCCCCGACTGTTTTAAAGCCTATAACATTCTGATTATCATCGCAATGTTTTGATAATCCCGCCGTTGTTCCTCCCGTTCCTACTGCGGTGCAAAGGTAATGAAAATCTTTTGTTTCCGTTCCGAGCATGTGCCCGATTCCCCGAACGGCAAGTTCATTCGTTCCGCCTTCTTCCACTATCAGCGCATACGGAAATTCCTGTTTCAGTTTTTCTTTCAGGGATTCTTTATCTCTGTATTCTTCACGACTGACAAAAAGGAAATCCATACCGTTTTCATGAGCGAATTGTAATGTGGGGTTATCGTTCCAATTTTCAGATAATTCTTCTCCTCTGATGATTCCCAAAGATTTCGCAGCCGACATTTTCGCCACATAAGAAACCGCACTGATATGATTGGAAAACGCTCCGCCGAAAGTAATGATAAAAGGGTTTTCCGGCTGATTTTCAAGATAATGATTGAGGTTGTAGAAAAGTTTCCAGTATTTGTTCCCTGAAACCTGCGGATGAATCAGGTCTTCCCTTTTGATGAAAAGACGGCATCCGTTTTTGGCGTAAAGTTCGGTTATCGGTATGTTCAGTTCGGAGATTTTCAGCATTTTAATTTCCAATATATTTCCAAAAGCTCCATAATTCCCTTGTTTTCAGATAGGATAGATCTTCTTCCTTGGCATAGGCTTCCCTTTCAAACGAGATATAGCGGTACGCAAGAAATCCGTCTTTCAGCCTGATGTACCAGTAATAATATTCGATGAGATACCAGAGATAAAAGAAAATAACCAGCAGTTCCGCCTGCTGTCTGATATGGATTTTTTCATGATTGAGCAGAACCCGGTTATTTTTGTATTCAGGCTTTTTCAGCAAAATAAACGGAAAAAGCGTAATGCCGTTTATTTTTGTATTTTTGAGGAGCTTTTGGCACACAATTATCATACAGCAAAATTATAAAAACTTTTGATTGTCCCGTTTAACCTATGACAAAATACGACATCAAAGAAAATGAAGACTTTTATTATAACGAGCAGGGTTATAAAGTATTCACGGAGAAGTTCCACCTGAAACGCGGATACTGCTGCAAAAGCGGTTGCAAACACTGCCCTTACGGTTATGATAAAAAGACGGACACTTTTAGAAAAATAAACAATAAAAACTCCAAGTAATATGAAAAAATACGTTCTATTGATTTTAGCATCGGCTACATTGGGACTTACCTCATGCAGCCCGTTTCAGGTGCGCTCCGATTACGCTGAAACCGCTGATTTTAGCACTTACAAAACTTACAAGCTGAGAATTGACGACCTGAAACTCAACGACCTTGATAAAGACCGCGTTCTGAACGAGCTTTCCAAACAGCTTCAAAGCAAAGGACTGGCTCCGGGAGAAAATCCAGACCTTATCGTCAACGTAAAAGCCAACCACAAAAAAATAACCGACGTGCAGACTTCAAGACCGTACTACGGCTGGGGTTGGGGCGGGCCTTGGGGATTTGGTGGCGGATTCGGCACTACATGGTCGAGCAATTATAATCAGGGCGGACTTACCGTAGACCTGATTGACGCCAAAACGCAGAAATTAGTCTGGCAGGGAATAGGAAACGGACTTTCCGTAGATTCGCCGAAAGCAAAACAGAAACAGATTCCGGAGATTCTCTCCGAAATAATGGCAAACTATCCTCCGAAAAAGAACTAAAGTCTCGGAAAAAGCAAAGCCAGACAAAAGAACGAAGTCAAAAAACCGTACCGAATAAAAAACGCAGCCCGAAAAGTTGCGTTTTTTTGCTGAAAATTCCCTATTTTTGAACAATCAAAACCGTTACACCGATTACAATGGTAACAATACTTTCAGAACAATTTTCGCTCGTAAATACTTGGATTAATGATTTAAGAAACGTGGATATCCAAACCGACCGCCCGAAATTCCGCAGAAATATGGAACGCATCGGCGAAATCGCCGCTTTTGAAATCAGCAAAGGGCTGGAACAGAAAGAAATGGAAATTACTACACCTTTGGACAAAATCAAAGTAAAGGAAATCGCTGTTCAGCCCGTAATTACCACGATTTTAAGAGCCGGAGTTCCGTTGTTTCAAGGCATTCTGAATTATTTTGATAAAGCCGACTGCGGTTTTGTCGCCGCTTACAGAAAACACGACGCCAACGATTATTTTTCCATAAAACAAGATTATCTCACCTGCCCGAACATCGACGGAAGACCATTAATCGTCGCCGACCCGATGCTCGCAACCGGAGCAAGTTTAATCGAAGCCATTAAAGATTTATTAAATCACGGAAACCCGACACAACTTCATATCGTTGCCGCAATCGCTTCAAAACAAGGTGTGAAAACCATCAAAAATGCCTATCCCGAAGCAAAAATTTGGGTAGGAGCAGTTGATGAAAGTCTGACTTCAAAAGGGTATATTACACCCGGTTTGGGAGATGCGGGAGATTTGTCCTACGGCGAAAAATTGCAGAGATAAGCCCTCTTTCCCTCAAAGGAGAAAACATCGCAGAAAAATTGAATTTTTTAAAAAGAAATGGTTCTTCGACAAAAACTGTGGATTTTAAAATTAACATTTATCTATAAATTCTCAATTTCTGTTCTTTTGTCTTGAAACAAAAGAACCAAAAGTTCAAGACTTGGAAACTCGGCTAAAATTTTAAA
>JASGDB010000084.1:0-2778 GCA_049841315.1 Bergeyella sp.
TATCAAATCTATTGCGAAAGAAACACGGCAATCCGCTATGCAAGGCGACTTTCCAAGATTTTCCACTCGGAAATCCGAATGACACAGGGAACAGAACCGCTGAAAACAAGCGGAACTTACATTTACGAACAAACAGAACCTTTAAAAATCAAAAATTATGGCAAATTGGTGCAGTAACACGGTCGTTTTCGAGGGAACTCCCGAAACGATTGAGCAGATAAAATGGCTGTTTCAAACAATGGCTAAAAAACAGGAAAAAGAAAATTGCGGACAACTTCCCGATTTTGTGAACCCAAGCAACGGCGGATATTTCTTTGATTTATGCTTTGACAATGCGGAAACAGGAGTATTTCAGTATCAGACGAAATGGTCGCCAAATATTGAAATCGTCCAAGAAATTGCGGAACACTACAAAGTAGATTTTGTGCAGGATTATGAAGAATTGGGAAACTTATTCTTTGGCAGGGTAATCTTTGAAAACAGCGAACTGACCGAGATTTATTTGGAAGACGAAGATTTTGACCAATTCCAATACGATGACGAAAAAGACCAATGGCATTTTGAGGGTAACATTTATGGGAGCGACTTTGAAATCTTAGAAATCCTTTTGGAACGGAAAATTGAAAACCACTTTAAACCTCAAACTTTGAACTTTAAACCTTAAACCAAACATTATGCAAACCAATTTTTTCAGACAACTCGCCAAAATGAACCTTTCGGGCGATTTGCAAATTACGCTTAGACCGACATCAGAAAACAGTTTTGTCCTTTCCGTATTGCTCAACAACGAGCAATGCGGGGACGAAGCCAAAAAACTCATTCCGCCTTTAAATCTTCGGGGAACAGCCGAAGAATTGGACAACGGATTTTTTGAAAATATTTCTGCACCGCTACAAACCGCATCGGGACTAATGGTAGAAATGGAAAATTTTATGAAACAACTTGAAGAAGTCAAGAAAAAATCGGCAATGGAAAAGGCTCTTCGACAGGCTCAGAGTGACAAAAAAGAAGCCAAAGCGAAAAAATACAGCGAAGCCTTTGAGAAAGCCGAAAATCTTGAAAAAGAGGGCAAATACAAAGAGGCGTGGTCTGCACTTCCAAAAATTTCCGAACACCCCGATTTTGCCGAAGAAATCCGTAAAAAGCAGAACGAATACGAACCTCATTTTGCGCCAAGTCTTTTTACGGAAACCCCGACTGACAACGAAACGGAAAACGAAATTTTTTCCTAAAATCTTAACATCTAAAAACCAAAAATTATGTTATTAGCCACACAATTAGAACGGATTTTCATTTTGAAAGATAACGGACAGGAAATCCAACTTTCCGACCCGGAACCAAAATGGAGCGTAGAAGCCGTAATGAATTTTTACGCCAATACTTATCCGATTTTAACCACCGCCAAAGTTTCCGCACCGCAAATCAAAAATGACAGCGTTCAATACCGATTTGAAAGCGTAATGGGAACGAAAGGGTAAATCCTCCCCAACCCCTCCAAAGGAGGGGCTTTTTAAAGTTTTTTGAAAAAAGAAAAATCACTCATCAATTATCATTTATCATTCATCATTTATGGATTATGCAACAAAAAATCATTTCGGGAAAAATAACCATTCCCAAAGAGCAAAAACAAAGAGAACTGCACCGACAGTTAGCCGAATTTTCAGAGTGGATGAAACGCCCGAAAGACACGAGCGAAATACGGAAAGACAAACGGAAATCCGTGCCTATGAACCAAGTTCCAATGGTTTTCTGAAATGCCGATTTTTACCAAAATTAAAGGAAAATTATTGGCAGGAACAGACCCAAGAAAAAGCCGAAAAAACGGAAAAAGATTTTTACAAATCGCTTTCCCGATTGGCGGAACATTACGAAATAAACCCGATGAATACGGCAAATTTTGAGTTTCCTTACAATATTGCTTTGGCGTTGGACGATGTTCAGAACCGACTGAAAAACAAGGCGGAAAATTGGCAGGAAATCCGATTGACAGAGGACGAAAATTCCACTTATTTCACGAGCGAAGAACGCTACAATACAGGTCGAACTTTGTATTATATTCCGATACTTCCGCTCTACCGATTGAGCAAAAATCCGAAACGGAAAAAATCCGCAGAACTTTTGAAATCCGTGTGTAGTTATCTGTATCACATTGCGGAAATTCCGTATTACCGAGAGCAAAGCAGTTATCTCTCTTGGATGTATGAAATGCTGACCGATTTTGTTCTTTCCGATGAAGAAAACGAAGACACAGACATTTGCTTATCGGAAATGAAACAGGCGGAACAAATTGGCGATTTTATGGAAAAGAAAATTAAAAATCCGCACAATTTAAGCCGATTTAAAGGGCGTTTGAAAGGATTTAAGGCAAAAGATAATTTCGAGAACGATTGCTTTTTGTTGGCTTCAAAAATATTTTTGCTTTACCGCCAATATCCGAATACAACGATTTTCAGAAATTCACGAAACAACTCAGAACCATATTGTTACGAAAGCGAAATGGTGCTGTCAATGGACAAATACATTTCTTTTTGTTCCGAAGCAAAAGGCGTTTTGTTCCAAATGCTTTTTGAAACCATAAATGCCGAGTTGAACGAGTGTGTAACTATGGAAGAGCCGATTATCATTAAGAAATTTGACGGAAGCGACATCACGGATTGCAACCTTGATTTTGAAAACCGCCTTTTCCCTTTGATTGAAGAACTGATTTATATTTTGAACGGCGAATAGCGATTGGCTTTTGGCAAATGGCTTTTGGCTTTAAAATTAAATTGTAATTAA
>JASGDB010000085.1:0-25674 GCA_049841315.1 Bergeyella sp.
GCAAAAAAAAACAGTCAACCTTCGCTGAACGAAGTGTCTTTGCGGACGAAAAATATTTTCAATAATGTAAAAAAAACTTTGCGACCATTGCGTTTATAATAAAACAATTGATTTTTAGCTATTTACACTAAGCATATGTATGTTTTTAATGCGTATGACCTGGTTTCCGAGGTCATTTTAAAATAATATGGATATTTTTTCCATACAAAATGGCGAAGAGTTATAAAAATTTTTAGAAATAAAATTTAAACAGGCTCTAAAAATTTAGTTCAAAATCATCCCTGTCTTTCAGAAAAGGAAATTTCCCCCGGAATTCCTTTAGTTTTTCCAAATCAATTTCTGCATTGACAATATTTCCTGAGTGTTCCGAAATTTCTGTTCCGTCCGCAAAAAAACAAAGCGAACTTTCTTCATAGTTCAGATTGTTGCCGTCTGTCCCGATTCTGTTCAGTCCGAAAACATACGACTGATTTTCGATTGCTCTTGCTTTTAATAAATGTTTCCACGCTTCTACTCTGGTTTCAGGCCAGTTTGCAACGTACAAAGCAACATCATAATCTTCATTATTCCTGCTGAAAACAGGAAATCTCAAATCGTAGCAAACCTGCATCAGAAAACGAATTCCTTTGTATTCCGTAATTTTCCGTTCCGTTCCCGGAGTATAAATTTTCTCTTCACCGGAATAGGAAAACAGGTGTCTTTTGTCGTAAAATTCAAAACTTCCGTCCGGTTTTACGAAATAAAAACGATTGTGGAATTTTCCGTTTTCCGCAACGGAAACACTTCCTGCAACGGCAGAATTTTTCTTTTTTGCAAATGATTTCATCCAGCTGAGCGATTCCTGATTTCTGTCCGCAATTTCCTCTGCTTCCATACAGAATCCGGTGGAAAACATTTCGGGAAGCAGAAAAATATCCGCTTCCGTATTTTTAAATTCTTCTTCAATAGTGATGAAATTCAACCGTTTATCTTTCCAGTGAATGTTTTGATTAAGTCCTGAAATTTTCATCTGCATACCAAATTAAAAAATTATACGTTATCTGTACTCAAAAAAACGCCTTATAATCGGGTATTTGGTCTTATTTTTGAAGTACAAAAAATTTAAAATAAATTTATGAAAAAGTTTTTAATTGCAGGAGTTTTAGTTTTATTCAGTAATTTTATCTCTGCACAGGCGTGGAGCGGAAGCGGCGACCAGAAAGTACAAATCGGGCTGAGTGCCTGGGGAAACGGAACGGGAATTACCGGAACGTATGATTACGGAGTGAGCGATATGCTTTCCGTGGGCGGCGGCGCAAATATTTATTTCAGCAACTACAAAGATGATGATAAAAACAATAATTTTTTTATCTTTGGCAGACTGAATGTTCATTTGCAGGAAGCCTTGGGATTGGAAGACAAATGGGATATCTATCCGGGGCTGGATGTGGGAGTAATCCGCAACACGTTCGAGCTGGGGGCTCACATTGGAGCCAGATATTTCTTTAATGACAAGTTCGGTGCGTTTGTAGAACTCGGAAACAACGGAAGCGTGGGTGTTTCCATTAACCTTTAAAACCTTTAAATTAATAAATTATGAAAAATCTATTTGCAGGTGTAGCATTAGTAATGGCTACAATTTTCGGAACAACGAATGCGCAGGCACAATCCTACAAAACCGGAGCCGGTCTTTTGGTGGATTTCGGGGACGGTACTACTTTGGTGGGACCTCATTTGAAGCATTTTTTCTCAGCCAATAATGCAGGTGAATTTTCTGTGCTGTTTGGCGGACACACTACTACAGTACAGGCTTTGTATCAGTACAACAAAGGATTTTCCGGAGCAAGCGGACTGATGTGGTATGTGGGTGTAGGTCCTGCGGTTAGCTTTTATGACGGCGGTTCTACTTTTTCAGTAGTTCCTACTGCCGGTCTGGATTACAAAATTTCCGGCGCTCCTTTGGATTTGTCATTCGATTGGAGACCAAGAATGTCTTTCTATGACGGAGATTCGGACTTTGCAGCCGGAAGATTCGGACTTGGATTGCGTTTCACATTCTAATTGCCACAAAAAACAAGACAAAAAGGCTCTCTTTTACGGGAGTCTTTTTTTTGGCATCGTTTTGATAATGCTTACATTTGCAAAACTTAAATTTTAAAATACATTAATGGAAATAGCATTAAAAATATTTCAGTTCATTCTGAGCATCTCAATTCTGGTATTATTGCACGAACTCGGGCATTTTCTTCCTGCAAAATGGTTTAAAACAAGAGCAGAAAAATTTTTCCTCTTTTTCGACCCTTGGTTTTCCCTTTTTTCAATGAAAAAAATCAACGGAAAATGGCAGTATAAATTTCTATCGAAAAATCTTCCCGATACCGAAAAAATTATAGTTGACGGAAAAGAAAAAGAAGTTCCAATTGACACCGCCAATTTGCCGGAAAACGATTGGAGAAAACACCCTGAAAGCACCAAATACGGAATCGGCTGGCTTCCGATGGGCGGTTACGTGAAAATCGCCGGAATGGTGGACGAAAGTATGGATTTGGAACAACTGAAAAAACCTGCGGAAAAATGGGAATTCCGCTCAAAACCGGCTTGGCAGAGATTGATTATTATGTTGGGAGGCGTTACGGTGAATTTCTTTTTGGCGTGGCTGATTTATTCGTGCCTGGTAGCAACTCACGGAGAAACTATTTTTGATGCAAAAAAAATCGACACTCCGCTTCATTATACCGATGTTGCCAAAAAAATGGGATTTCAGGACGGCGACAAAATCCTGAAAGTGGACGGAAAAGTTCAGGGAGATTTCAAAAAACTGGCTTTGGACGTTCTTCTCAGCGATAAAATTACCGTGCTGCGAAACGGAAAAGAGGTAACATTCCCTACCAATGACAACGGAAAAGCCGCCGCTCTTCAAGATGATGAGCCGAAAGCGTTTTTGACACCAAGAATGGCTCCCGTGGTTGATACAATCATTACAAAATCAACATTGGACGCAGGACTGAAAATCGGCGATAAAATATTGGAAATCAACGGAAACCCCGTAAAATATTATGATGAGGTAAAACCTTTGGTTACGCCTAATGCAGGGAAAATTACTGATTTCAAAGTTATCAGAAACAACCGGATTACCGATTTGAAAATCCCTGTGCAAAAAGACGGAACTATCGGTATCTCGTCCTACAAAGAGCTGGAAAAATACGCTTCCCACAAGGATTATAATTTCTTTGGTGTTGTAAAAAGAGGTTTTACGCTTACCATTGAAAGTTTAACCTATCAAGTGAAACAATTCAAACTGATTTTCAATAAAAAAATTAAAGGCTACAAAAAAGTAGGCGGCCCAATCGCTATCGTAAACCAAATGCCTATAAACAAAGATGTAAAAGGAAATGTATCCATCGACTGGACGGAATTTTGGAGCTTTACCGCAAGATTTTCGGTTTGGCTGGCATTCCTGAATCTGATTCCGATTCCGGGATTGGACGGAGGCCATGTACTTTTCACGCTTTGGGAAATGATTACGGGAAAACCTGTTCCGCAAAAAGTTCTGGAAAATGCACAGATGATTGGCGTTATTTTCCTGCTTGGGCTGATGGTTTTGATATTCGGGAACGATATTTTCAAACTGATTTTTTCTAAATAATTTTTAAAAAAATATTTGCACAGAACTAAAAAGGTTTTTATATTTGCACACGCTTAACAGGAAAAGCAAATTCCTCCTTAGCTCAGTTGGTTAGAGCATCTGACTGTTAATCAGAGGGTCGCTGGTTCGAGCCCAGCAGGAGGAGCCCACAGAATCAACCACTTACAAATTTGTAGGTGGTTTTTTATTTTCGTTTCACGAACATTTCACGAACACGGATATCTTTATTTATCCTTATATTAGCATATGTTTTCTTAATTAAAAAGAGAAAATGGAAGATTTTAATATCATCATTTATATCGCAGTTTTATTGTTCACAATAGCCACTCCATTCTATCTGGTGGGAAGAGTTTGGTTTGAACAGGAAATTATGCAAAAATGGAATAAATAACCGGTATGAAAAACGAAAGCAATCTCTATCAATCCAACACACCCTCGAAAACCATTTACGACAGGACGATGAATTATCTGAATGAGAAATCAAATACCATAACGGTTTTCACTTTTATCCTCTACAAATGCGAAGATTTGCAAAAGGAAATTGTGTTGTCAGACTATCAAATGGCAAGAGAATTGGGACTTTCCAGACAAACGATTATTGCGGCGAAAAATAAACTCAAACTTTTGGGACTTTTGGATTATAATAGAAATCGAGGTTTTCCGAATCGTTTCATTCTGAAAGGAAAAGAATTTCCAAAAATGACCTCAAAAACAAATGAAATAAATGAGCGTTCGATTGAAGAATTAGTCCAAATTTCAGAGCCAAATATTGGTGCAGATTGTTCAATTTCCAAATATCCTAATCAAAAACAGTTTATGGATTTTGCAAAAACCTTAAAAGGCTATTCAGAAAAATTAGATGATTTACTGATTCAAAAATTTCATCAATGGGAAGAAGCAGATTGGAAAAATGTATTGGGAAGACCCATTTTGAATTGGCAAATTGTTCTCGAAAAAAACATAAAAAATCTTGAATTTTCGCAATCTTATGAAAACGTTTCAATATCTAATCTTCCAAAAATTAAAAGGCCGAAACCAGTCTAAAATCGGTCATACCAACTGGTCTAAAATAAAGTAGTCTAAATAAAATTTCTCAATTCTGAAAGCTTTATAGCAAGATGTGTCTTTGTTCATACAAAATTTACATTTTATACTACCAAAGACTTTCTTGCCTTTTCTGCAAAAGGGTGAAAAAACTTCGGGACTCGTTTTTTTAGGATAAAGCAATATGAAATTGCTGGTGAAAAGAAAAAAAACAGAAGATTTTTTTTGAGGTTCAAAGGTGGGTATGAGATTGGGAAAGTGGAAAAATAGAAATAATTGAGAACGTAATAGGAGTATTTTGATTGCAAAAGCATTTTAATGAAATAATTTTTAATATATTTACATAAAATGTAAATTTCTATGCAACAGATACCTATTAATCGCTTAAAAGCAGTATTGGCTGAAAAGCAAAAAACCAATAAATGGCTTGCAAATCATCTGAATAAATCGGAGACTACCATATCTCGTTGGTGTACCAATGATAACCAGCCGTCTATGGAAACTTTTCTGGAAATTGCAAAGCTTTTGGATGTAGATGTAAAGGAATTAATCAATTCAAGCAAACAAAACTAATGGCAAAAAAAGTACAGACAAAAAGTACCGAAGAAATCCTTTGGGATTCGGCAAATAAATTACGGGGTTCGGTAGAGCCGTCAGAATATAAGCACGTGGTGTTGAGTTTAATCTTCCTGAAGTTTGCGAGTGATAAGTTCAACAGACGCAGAGAAGCATTGATAGCAGAGGGAAAGGAGGCTTTTCTGGAAATCCCTGAATTTTATCAGGCTGAAAATGTGTTTTATCTTCCCGAAGAATCCCGATGGACGTATATCATCGAAAATGCCAAGCAGGAAGACATTACGCTGAAAGTCGATTCTGCCCTGAAAACCATTGAACGCACGAACAAATCGCTGGAAGGTGCTTTGCCCGACAATTATTTTTCACGTTTGGGATTAGACCAGTCCAAGTTTTCGGCTTTGCTGGATACGATTAACAATATCGACACACTGAAAGACGAGTCGCAGGATATTGTGGGACGTGTGTATGAGTATTTTTTGAGCAAATTTGCGATTGCCGAAGGAAAGGGAAAAGGAGAATTCTATACACCCAAAAGCATCGTAAACCTGATTGCTGAAATGATTGAGCCGTACAAAGGCAAAATCTACGACCCGTCTTGTGGTTCGGGAGGTATGTTTGTGCAGTCGTTGAAGTTTATCGAAAAGCATCAGGGAAACAAAAAAGACATTTCCATTTACGGGCAGGAACTGACCAATACCACGTTTAAGCTGGCGAAAATGAATCTGGCGATTCGTGGGATTGCTGCCAATTTGGGGAGCAAGGCATCGGATACTTTTGCTGACGACCAACACAAAGATTTGAAAGCCGATTACATAATGGCAAATCCGCCTTTTAACCTGAAAGATTGGAGAGCCGAAAACGAACTGACCGACGATTCTCGTTGGGCAGGTTATGAAGTGCCACCCAAGTCAAATGCCAATTATGCGTGGATTCTGAATATGATTGCCAAACTCTCACAAAATGGTGTGGCAGGTTTTATTCTGGCAAACGGTGCTTTGAGTGGTGGTGGGGAAGAATACAAAATCCGTAAGCAGATTATTGAAAATGATTTGGTGGAAGCCATTGTGATTTTGCCGAGAGCAATGTTTTATTCTACGGATATTTCGGTAACGCTTTGGATTCTGAACCGAAACAAAGCCGAAAGAACAGTTGAAGTCAATGACGGTATCAAAAATTACCGAAACCGAAAAGGCGAAGTGCTGTTTATGGATTTGCGTCAGAAAGGCGAACCGTTTGAAAAGAAATTTATTCAGTTTTCGGAAACGGATATTGAAGCGATTGCGAAAACCTATCACGATTGGCAACAGCAGGATTGGGAAACAAGTTATGAAAATGTTCCCGAATATTGTTACAGTGCCACATTGGAAGAAGTCCGTAAAAAAGATTATTCCTTAGTACCGAGCAAGTATATTGAGTTTGTGAATCGTGACGAGTCTTTGGATTATGACGAGCAGATGAAGGCTTTGCAGGCCGATTTAAAAGCATTGTTTCGGCAGGAAAGCGATTTGAAAAAAGAAGTAGAAAACGTGTTCATGGATTTGGGCTACAAATTAGATTGATTATGAAAGAACAGCAATTGGATTTATTTGATTTCGATGATGAGTATTCGATTTTCGCTCTAATTCAGAGAGCGTTTATTCCTGAAGAAGACTCTGAGGTGGAATACAAATCGGGCAAAGATGGCTTTCCGAAAGAACTTTGGAAGACTTATTCTGCTTTTGCCAATACCAATACGGGGATTATTGTTATCGGAATAAGAGAAAAAAGAGGTCTGCTGACTATCGAAGGACTAACCGATGAGCAGATAATAAAATACAAAAAACAATTCTGGGATGATTGCAATAATCCCAATACGATAAGTCGGAATTTATTGAAAAATGAAGATATTAAGGTTATTGAAGTGAATAAAAAGAAGTTGTTGGGAATCAGAGTGCCGTTTGCCAGCAGAACCGAAAGACCGGTTTATCTTACCCGTAATCCGTTTGGGAATACCTATAAAAGAAATCACGAAGGCGACTATCGCTGTACGGATGATGAGGTAAAAAGAATGCTGGCAGACTCCAGTACAGAACTGAAAAGAGATAGTCTGATTCTTGAAAACTATACCATAGATGATTTAGACACTCAAAGTATCAGGCAATTCAGACAATTGTTTTCTTCCACTCGGGCAGGACACCCTTGGTTGGTTTTAGAAGATATGGATTTGTTAAAAAAATTAGGAGCTTACCGAAAAGACAGAAAAACCGGACAGGAGGGCGTAACGCTTGCCGGATTGCTGATGTTTGGCAAAGAAGACAGCATCAAAGAACAGGAAGCACTACCCGATTATTTTCCCGATTTCAGAGAACACCTTTCCACAGATGAAAAAATCCGCTGGACAGACCGCATTTATCCCGATGGTTCTTGGGAATGCAACCTGCTCCAATTCTACCTGAAAGTATGGCCAAAATTATCTTCTACACTACCCAAACCTTTTCGGTTGGATAAAGACGAACGGGTAGATGAGTCGCCTACGCACACGGCTCTTCGTGAAGCATTTGTCAATGCACTGGTGCATACAGATTATTCTTTGAGCGGAAATATTATCATTAATTTAGATACGGAAAAATTTGTATTTTCTAATCCGGGAACGCTCTTGGTATCACTGGGACAATACTATGCAGGAGGCGTGAGCGAATGCCGTAATCCGTCGTTGCAACAAATGTTTATGATGATTGGTCGTGCTGAAAAAGCAGGTAGCGGTGTGGATAAGATTATGAGCGGTTGGAAAGAATCCCATTGGCGAAGACCTTTTGTTGAACTGGAATCGCAACCGGACAGAGTGAAACTGACATTGCCGATGTTCAGCGTTATTCCTGAACCTATACTCAACGAACTAAACGGGATTTTTGATGATGTGAGCCACCTCACTCCCGATGAATTGACGGTATTGTCGTTTTGTCTGATTGAGGGTTCTATTTCCAACCACCGTTTGCAGTATGTGCTGAATATGCACAGCTCAGACATTACGGGAATGTTGAAAAAACTGTGTAAAGAAGATTACTTGGAGTCCGACAATAACGGTCGCTGGACAATTTATGAACTAAAAAGAAAGGTTGCAACCTCGAAGGTTGACACCTCTGGCAAAAAGGTTGCAACCTCAAAGGTTGACGTCTATTCAGAAAACACTGATAATCAAGCAGAAACGAACAAAAAGGTTGCAACCTCCGGCAGAAAGGTTGACACCTCAAAGGTTGCAACCTTTGATAAAAAGGTTGCAACTTCGAAGGTTGACACTTCCATTCCCAAAAACTTGAAAAAAGAGGAATTGGAAAAGATAATCCTAAAGCTCTGTAAAGGCAGATATGTCAAAAAGGAAGAAATAGCAGAACACGTGGGGCGGTCTGAAAACTATATCAGGAATAAGATATTACCTCAACTTTTGAAAGACGGAAAATTAGAAAAACACTTCCCTTTTACCCATAACCACCCCGAACAGGGATATAAAACCAGCGAAGAATATGAGGGTGAGTTATAAACGATTAGGCGATTATATACAACAGGTCAATGTCCGAAATAAAAATTTGGAAGATTTGCCATTGTTGGGAGTGAGCAATACCAAAAAGCTGATTTCGTCCATTGCCAATACAATCGGGACGGATATGTCTGCCTATAAAATCATTGAACGAAGACAATTTGCTTACGGAACGGTAACATCAAGAAATGGCGACCGACTTTCGGTAGCTATTTCGGAGGAATATGATAAGGCTTTGGTTTCGCAGATTTATATTGTTTTTCAGGTTGTGGATACGGAACAGCTATTGCCCGAATATCTGATGATGTGGTTTTCTCGACCCGAATTTGACAGATATGCACGTTTTCATTCGCACGGTAGCACACGGGAAACATTTGACTGGGAAGATATGTGCGATACCCGCTTACCCGTTCCACCCATCGAAAAGCAACGAGCCATCGTAGCCCAATACCAAGCCGTAGCCGACAAAATAAAAGTAAACGAACAAATCTGCGAAAAGTTAGAAACTACTGCACAAGCCTTGTATAAATATTGGTTTGTGGGAAATAGAAATGAAGATTGGGAAAGAAAAAGAATTGATGAAGTAGCAGAAATAAAAGCAGGAGGAGATAAACCGAGAGTTTTTTCAGAAATAAAAACCGAAAATTGTCCTATTCCAATTTTTGCAAACGGAACAACTGATGAAGGATTATATGGTTATACAGACAGAGCGATTTATCCTGAAAAAAGTATCACTATTTCAGCACGTGGAACAATTGGATATTGTGTTTTAAGGAATGAACCATTTGTTGGAATTGTGCGATTGCTCGTTATTATTCCATTCAATAAATACGAAGCTACTTATCTTATTAAATGTTTGAATGAAATTGAGTTTGCAGATTCTGGTTCTGTTCAAAGCCAACTAACGATACCACAAATTTCAAACATCGAGATTGTAATTCCACCAAAAGAACTTTTGGTAAAATATGATAATTTCGTTTCAAAAATTAACAGTCAAATGGAACTAAAAAAACAAGAAAACCAAAAACTCGTAGAAGTTCAATCGTTGTTGTTGTCAAGGTTGGCGAGGGAGAAAAAAAAAAAGAAAATAAACTAAAAATATATAAATTATGGCAAGATGTACAGCACCAGTTCATGGTCATCGCACAGCAAGCGCAAGAGCCAACTGCCCTGCATGCGGAGGTGGTTATAGAAGTTACAATTCTTATTCGGGATATTCATCGCCTTACAGTTCCTCATCAAGTAGTTCTGTAAGTCGAAGCAGTGGTCGAACCAGAGCACGTTGGTCTTCCGCAGGTTCAACGATACTATATACACCTGCGGAAATTAGAACTCTGACTCCAGTTCGTGAAAATGTTGAAAAACGGTCAGACTTACCTGATTTAAGAGATGTTTTTCTTTGCCACGCATGGGACGACCGTAAAGGTTCAGCTAAGGAATTACATGACTTACTCGAATCAAAAGGCGTAACAGTTTGGTTTAGCGAAAAAGATGTATTGTTAGGTTCTTCTCTATTACGTGAAATAGATAAAGGATTAGCTAAATCTCGTGTAGGTATTGTATTAGTTACGCCCTCTTTTCTTAATCGGGTTAAAGGGGAAGGAATAGCAGATAAAGAGCTTTCGGCTTTGTTGGCTCGTGATTTACTTGTTCCGATTGTTCATGACACAACTTTTGAAGCTCTACGAGATGTAAGTCCTTTGCTCGGTTCTCGTAGTGGTTTGAGTACTATAGAAGAAACAATGGAGAGTGTTGCTTCTAAATTAGCAGAATTGGTAACTTTGGATGACTAATTGTAGAAATATTTACTAAAATGTAAAGCCCCAACAGTTGATAATAAAAAAAATGAACCAATACAACCCAAATATTCATCATCGCAGGTCAATCCGATTAAAGGGATATGATTATTCGCAGGCAGGATTGTATTTTATTACGATTTGTTGTCAGGATAGGGCGTGTTTGTTTGGGGAAATCGTTGAAGGGGAAATGATTTTTAACACCTTTGGGAAAATAGCTTGGGAAGAATGGCTTGCCACGGAAGAAATTAGAGATAATTGTAAAATACACGAATCAATCGTAATGCCCAATCATATTCACGGCATTATTGAGATATTATATAAGGGCGAATCGCAATTCGCCCAAACAGAAATCGGAAAATTCCAATCTCCCTCTCAAACGATAGGCTCTATTATCCGAGGATTTAAAATAGCCACGATAAAGAAGATTAAAGATTATATTCAGGAAGAAAATTTGGAGAAATTTAATTTGGATAATCGAAGTAGTACGGGCGAATTGCAATTCGCCCCAACGGAAATCGCCCCAACGGAAAAAATAAAAGAATTGAATTTCAAAATATGGCAACGCAATTATTACGAGCATATCATCCGAAACGAACAAGCATATCATCGCATTTCGGAATACATCATCAACAATCCGAAAAAATGGAACGAGGATAAATTTTATAAATGACAAGAAAAAAAATGAAAAAATTAACCGATAAATATTTTAGCACTTATGTTTCTATGCTCGATGTGGATATTGAAAATGCATTAGAGCAAGTGCAACAACGTGAATGGACGGTAGAAAGTTTTCGGTTTTACACCGCTGTTTCCGTGATGTCTTCTTCGCGAATAGAAGGCGAAGCTTTGGAAATAGACAGTTATTTAAAACACAAATTGCAAGATATTGAATACCTGCCCAATCTGACAGAGAAACCCAACGATTTGTTTGAAGCGTATGAATTTGCAAGAGATAATCAATTATCGCAAAGCAATTTTTTTGAAGTTCACAAAATCGCAACGCAACATTTGTTGCCCGAAAACCAGCGAGGAGTAGTAAGAACGGGGAATATGCTCATTATGGAGCAGGAAACACAGCAAATACAATACGAAGCCGCATTGAGTTCCATTGTAGGAAAAGAGTTTGAAGAGTTTTGGAATGAATTGGAAATGTTGCTCGAACAAAATTTAAACACACAACAGATATTTTATTACGCATCGCTCATTCATTTGGTATTTGTAAAAATACACCCATTCAATGACGGAAACGGAAGAACAGCACGATTATTAGAAAAATGGTTTTTAGCAACAATGCTTGGGGAAAAAGCGTGGTATATAGGAAGTGAGTATTATTACTATAAAAATTTACAAGCGTATTATCACAACCTCGCACGAGTTGGGTTGTTTTATGAGGACTTGAATTACGAAAAATCTGTTCCTTTTTTGCTAATGTTGTCAAACTCAATAACGAATGGGCAAGAAAAATAAAAAACAATTATCAGACGAATGAAGTTTACAGAATACAATTTAGAACAAGCCTTTATCAGTCTTTTGGAAACAGAGGGCTACGAATATATCAACGGAAAAGACGTAAAGCGTTCGTCCAATCAGGAGGTTTTGCTCAGGGAGGATTTGCGTGATTTTTTGGTAAATCGTTATTCTGATTTGGAGGAAATCGAATTGGAAAGTATCATTAACGAGTTGGCTTTTCAGTCGGCTTCTAATCTGTACGAATCCAATAAATATATCTGTAAATTACTGTCTGACGGTTTTATTTTCAAACGAAACAACCCGAACAAAAAAGACTTGCATATCCGATATATTGACATAGAAAAAGAACAAAACAATTCGTTCAAGATTGTCAATCAGTTGGAAATTCAGGGTTCGGAATTGCGTATTCCCGATTTGATTTTGTATATCAACGGAATTCCCGTAGTGGTTTTTGAATTCAAAACGGCTATTGAGGAGGAAATTACCATTTATGACGCTTACAAACAGCTCACTATCCGTTATCGGAGAGATATTCCCGAATTGTTAAAACACAATGTGTTCTGTATCATCAGTGACGGAGTGAACAACAAAGCAGGAGCGATTTTTTCGCCTTATGAGTTTTTCTACGGTTGGAATAAAATTACGGGAGACGAAAAGAAAGCCTTGTCGGGCATCGAAACCACCACTTCTATGGTTCACGGAATGTTGAACCAAAAACGATTGGTCGATATTATTCATCATTTTGTCTTGTTTCCCGACACGTCCAAAAATGAGGTAAAAATATTGTGTCGTTATCCACAGTATTACGGAGCGAATAAATTGTTTGCCAATATTTTACAACACCGCAAACCCGAAGGAGACGGAAAAGGAGGAACGTATTTCGGAGCAACAGGTTGTGGCAAGAGTTTCACAATGTTATATCTGACGAGATTGCTGATGCGTTCCACCAAGTTTTCGAGTCCTACGATTATCATTATTTCCGACCGAACGGATTTGGACGACCAATTGTCGAAAGATTTTACCAATGCCAAAGATTTTATCGGAGATGAAAACATTATCAATATCGAATCGAGAGCCGATTTGAGAAGCCGTTTGAGTGGTATTGAAAGTGGAGGTGTATTTCTGACAACCGTTCAGAAGTTTGCCGAAGACGATGAAATTCTGTCTGACAGAACGAATATAGTTTGTATTTCGGATGAAGCCCACCGTTCGCAGGTCAATCTGGATTTGAAAGTGAAGATTGATGATGAAAAAGGCGTTACAAAATCCTACGGATTTGCGAAATATCTGCACGATTCTTTGCCAAATGCTACCTATGTCGGTTTTACGGGAACACCGATAGACAAAACTTTGGAAGTATTTGGCGATGTTGTAGATTCCTACACAATGTTTGAATCCGTTAATGATGAAATTACAGTTCGGTTGGTCTATGAGGGCAGGTCTGCAAAAGTCAATCTCGATTATAATAAAGTGCAGGAAATTGAGCAGTATTATGAAAATGCTCTGGCAGAGGGAGCAACAGAATATCACGTAGAATTGAGCCAAAAAGCCATTGCCAAAATGGAAGTAGTTTTGGGCGACAGCGACAGGATTAAAGCCATAGCAAAGGACTTTATCAATCACTACGAAAACCGAATCGAAGAAAAAGCAACCGTAGCAGGAAAAGCAATGTTTGTATGTGCCTCTCGTGGTATTGCCTATAAATTGTATCAGGAAATTTTAGAACTTCGCTCCGAATGGGGAGCAATTGCCATTGCTGAAAATCTGTCCGAAAAAGAGCAGAAAGAAATCAAACCGATTGAACGTGTGAAAATGGTAATGACCCGCAACAAAGACGATGAAAAAGAGTTGTGGGATTTGCTGGGTAACAAGGAAGAACGCAAAGAATTAGACCGACAGTTCAAACAGATAAAGTCCAATTTCAAAATTGCGATTGTGGTGGATATGTGGCTCACAGGGTTTGACGTGCCGTTTCTGGATACAATTTATATTGACAAACCTTTGCAAACACACAATCTGATTCAGACTATTTCTCGTGTAAACAGAAAATATCAGGGGAAAGACAGAGGTTTGGTTGTGGATTATATCGGAATCAAAAAGAATCTGAATCACGCTTTGAGCTTGTTCAATAACAATACAGCCGAAGATGATTTTGAAGACCTGAACCAAGCGGAAATCATTGTTCGTGACCAAATGGATTTGTTGCGACAGTTCTTCCATAAATTTGATACGAGCGATTATTACAACGGTTTGCCTGTCGAACGTTTGCAATGCCTGAATCGTGCATCGGAGTTGGTTTTGCAAACCGAAGAATCCGAAAAATTCTTTGTTAATGTAACCAAGAAATTAAAGTCAGCTTACAATTTGGTCAGTGGTTCGGAATTGTTTATACTCAAAGAAGTTGATGAAATTCATTTCTATTTTGCCGTAAAATCAATCGTAGTAAAACTAACCAAAGGCGAAGCTCCTGACACCGCTCAAATGAATGCCAAAGTTGCCAAAATGGTAGAAGAAGCAATCATTTCGGAAGGTGTGGAGGAAATTTTTAAACTGGACGATAATAAAGCGAATTCCATTGATTTGTTCAGTGATAAATTCATCGAACGCATCAGTAATCTGGAATTACCCAATACTAAAATCAAAATTTTGGAACGTTTACTTAAAGAAACGATTAACGATTTCAAAAAAGTGAACAAGGTAAAAGGGCAGGAATTTTCAGAGCGTTTGCAATGCATTATCAACCGATATAACGAACGTAGCGAACGAGATATTTTGGATTATGACGGAATTCAAACCGATACGGCAGAACAAATGCTGGATTTGATTATCAAGCTTCGTGCAGAAATGGAATCTTTTCAGGATTTAGGAATTGACTACGAAGAAAAAGCGTTCTACGATATTTTGGATATGATTTGCAAGCAATACGGCTTTGAGTTTGACAAAGACAAAATGCTGGAATTAGCTCGTGAAATCAAAAAAATCGTGGACAATACAGCCAAATATCCCGATTGGTCAGACCGAGATGATATCAAAGCCCAACTAAAAATGGATATTATCGTCAAACTACACGAATACGGCTATCCACCAATCACGCAAGATGACGTATATAAAAACGTGTTGGAACAGGCGGAGAATTTTAAAAAAAATAAAACTTGATGTTGCTACTTCAAAACATCTTCAATAATCTTATCCAGTTTATTATCCGGAAGTGTGTTGAGATAAGACATTGTTGATTTAATATCTTTTTGCCCCAAAGCTTCCCGAATGGTTTCAATTGAAATATTGTTGAATTTCAGAACCGTAGCAAACGAATGACGGGCACAGTAATACGAAATGTTTTTATTGATTTCCAGTTCTTTCATTATCTCTTTTAATTGTTGATTGACGTAGTAAGTCAACACTTTTTTTGACCGATTTTTAAGGTAAACCTGAGTCGGATTTTCTGTATTAAGAACATTGAAAATATATTTTGAATCCTCTGTCGAGCCGTATTTTCCAAGAATATCACGGGTATATTCATTCGTTTTGAAACTTACCGGAACACCTGTCTTGCTGCGGACATAACTGATTCTTTCTCCATTAAGGCTGCTTTTCTCGAGTTTAATCAAATCCAAAAAATTAATCCCTCTGGAGTAATAACTAAAAAGAAACATATCTTTTGCGAACGCATACTTTTCATCTTTCGGTTCATAGGCTTTGAGTTGCTCTATCTCGTCCTCGTTCAAATATTCTTTTTTCCCACTTTCTTTTAGTTGTGATATTTTATATTGTTTAAACGGATATTGTTTCTCTGTGATAACCTGACTTTTAATCGCTTGATTGAAAACAGAGCGTAAAGTTCTCATTCTAATCGCAACGCTTGATTGTTTATTTCCTCTTGAAACACAATAGGTTTCAAATTTTTTCAAAGCACTGTAATCGATTTCGTTAAACCCAATTTCCTTTTTATTGAAAAAACGTTGCAAAGAATTCAACGTATCTTTCTCCACTTTCGCAGTGCCAATTTTGTCCGATTTGGTTAAATCATCAATTACCCTTTCGTGAAACTTGGTGTAAGTCAAAGTCAATTTCTGACCACTGGTTGTTTTGATTTTACTGATTAAATCCGTTAAAGTAAAGAAAATTCCGTTCTTGTCGTATTCGTCAACGATTTCATCAATAATCTTAACTCTCCTGTCGATAAATTTATTGATATTGCTATGATTAGGGTGTGATTTCTTAACTCTTGAAGTTTCAAAACTCCAATCCTTTTCCTTACAGGTTTTACCAATAGAAAAACTGGTATTTTTCCGGTCTTTAATCAAAGATATGATGATGCTTTTTTCTCCTTTCCTGTTTTCTTTTGGAGCTAAAGTAAAGTTGTAAGTTATCATAATATGCCAATTTTTACATTTTTCACGAACATCGAATCAAAAAACACTGTATTTATCGATATTTTCAATTCAATTTTTCACGAACATTTCACGAACATTTCGTCTGCAAATATAAAATATTATAAATGAAAATAAAAACATAAACAACATAAAGTATTGATTTTCAAATATTATAAAGAAAAATAAAACATTCTGGTATTATAATAAAACACGGGAATTCTGACTGTTAATCAGAGGGTCGCTGGTTCGAGCCCAGCAGGAGGAGCAAAAAGACTTACAGAAATGTAGGTCTTTTTTGTTTTTGTGCTGTATTAATTGGGGTTTATTAGCCACCGCAATACCCAATTTAAAATACCCTTTCCGAGATTTCAAACTCAGAAAGGGTATTTTGAAAACAGTTACAAGTCCCGTTTTACTTATTATGATTCATCATATCCGCATCGATATTGACGTTCAGTTTGGAAGCGATTTTCATTCCCAATTCAATGTTGGCGCGGAAGAAGTGGCAAAGCTGGCGGTTGATGATTTCATCTTTTTTCGGCCCTTCGATTCCTTTCATGCTTCCAGCAATGTTATTCACAAGATGCTCGCGGTCTTCCTGATTCATCGCTTTGGTGTACAATAGTCCGGGCTGTGTGTAATGGTCGTCGTCGTTTTCATTCCGGTTGAAATTTGCAACGTGCGTGCTTTCCAAATCGTATTCATAATTTTTGTAGGAAGCATCCGGCTTGATGTCGTCAAAACTATTCGGATGATAATTTGGAGCATCGCCGTAATCTTTGGCATCCGCCATAAAACCGTCCCGGTGGTAATTGTTCACGGCAAACGGACAGCGGTTCACTTCCAGAAGATGAGCATTCACACCAACCCTGTAACGATGTGCATCAGGATAGGAAAACAATCTTCCCTGAAGCATTTTGTCCGGTGAAAAGCTGATTCCGTCAATCAGATTGCTCGGCGAAAAAGTAGACTGCTCTACGTGGGCAAAATAGTTGACCGGAACTTCATTCAGCTCCATCTCCCCGACTTCAATCAGCGGAAACTCACTCTGAAACCACACTTTAGTAACATCGAAAGGATTCCATCGGAATTCTTTTGCCTGTTCTTCCGTCATCACCTGAATATACATTGTCCATTTCGGGAAATCTCCGTTTTCAATGGCATTGCAGAGGTCTTCCTGTGCGAAATCAGGGTTTTCTCCTGCTATTTTAACAGCTTCATCGTCAGTAAAATTTTTGATTCCCTGTTTTGTTTTTAAATGGAATTTCACCCAAACTCTTTCATTTTTATCATTAATCATTGAAAAAGTATGAGAACCAAAACCGTGCATGTGGCGGTAGCTGTACGGAGTTCCTCGGTCGGACATCAAAATCAGCACCTGATGAAGCGACTCGGGGTTCAAACTCCAGAAATCCCACATCATCGTCGCGCTTTTGAGATTTGTTTTCGGAACTCTTTTCTGCGTATGGATGAAATCCGGGAATTTTTTGGCGTCTTTAATGAAGAAAACCGGCGTATTGTTTCCTACCAAATCCCAATTCCCGTCTTCCGTGTAAAATTTTAACGCAAAACCGCGAGGGTCTCTTGCCGTATCTGCACTTCCTTTTTCACCACCTACGGTTGAAAATCTTGCAAACATCCTGCACTGATTTCCGACTTTGGAGAAAATTTTTGCCCGTGTATACTGCGTAATATCGTGTGTAACCGTAAACGTTCCGTAGGCGCCGCTTCCTTTGGCGTGTACGATTCTCTCGGGAATTCTTTCCCGTACGAAGTGGGCGAGATTTTCCTGAAGAATAAAATCCTGCAGAAGAACCGGCCCGCGCTGTCCGACTGTCTGGGAGTCCTGATGTTCAAAATAAGGCGCTCCGCTGTCTCGTGTTAATTTTTTGGAATCCATATCGATAAAATTTTAATTAAATTTAATTATGGAGCTAAATTAAGTTTTTTTGCCATTGATTTTAACTAAAACACAGTATCTTTGCAATAGATAAAATTAATAGCGTGAATATTCAGCAGTTAGAATACCTTATCGCGGTGGATAAGTACAAGCATTTCGGGAAAGCAGCACAGGCTTGTTTCATTACGCAGCCTACGCTGAGTGCGATGATTCAGAAATTTGAAGATGAACTGGATGTGAAAATCTTCGACAGAACCACGCATCCTATCAGAACTACGGATGTCGGAATTGAAATTATCAAAGAAGCCAAACAGGTAATTGATTCCGTGAATGAACTGAAAAACAAAGCAAGCCTCCTCAACAACGTACTTGCCGGAACGCTGAATCTCGGAGTGATTCCTACGGTTTCTACCTATATTCTTCCGTCGGAAATTTTCGGATTTCTGAAAGAAAACCCTAAAATACTGCTGAACGTAAAAGAAATGACGACGGAAAACATCATCCGTTCCATTAAATCCGGAGAACTTGATGCGGGAATTATCGCAACACCTTTCGATGCGGCGGATGAGTTCTATCAGGATTTTCTTTTCAATGAAGAGCTGATGCTGTATTCTTCCGAACCGATGCAGGACAAGCAACACGCTTTTGTAGTTCCCGAAGAAATAGACCGGGATAAAGTATGGCTTCTGGAAGAAGGCAACTGCTTGAGAAAACAGTTTGAAAACATCTGCCACCTCAAAGAAAACAACCTAAAACCCCACAATCTGGAATTTCAGGCTTCCAATATCGGCACTTTAGTCCAGCTCGTGGATAAAATCGGCGGGCTTACCATTGTTCCCGAGCTGGCTTTGGAGCAGTTTTCAAAGGAACAGACGGAAAAAGTTCTGCACTTCCGCAAGCCGTTTCCGTACAGGGAAATCAGCCTGATTTATTATAAACCGACATATAAGCAGAAAATTCTGGATGAAATGTCCGGATTTATTAAGAAATCCCTTAAAAACAAACTGAATTTCAATAAAAATCCGAAAGAGTATATTAATATCTCTCCGCAGTAATTTTTCAGAAAAAATGTTATAAATTTGCACTGAAATTTTCGTGAGGAAAAATTTGGCTGATTGCAACCTCGGTAAAAAATGCTAAAACAGATTAACCGATATACTGTTCAGGCACATTTTTCCTCTTTATTATAATTTAATTTAAAAGATTAAAGAATGTCTTATTTATTTACATCAGAGTCCGTATCCGAAGGACATCCTGACAAAGTTGCCGACCAGATTTCAGACGCATTGATAGACCATTTTCTTGCTTACGACAGGAATTCCAAAGTTGCCTGCGAAACGCTCGTTACCACGGGACAGGTTGTGCTGGCAGGCGAAGTGAAATCCGAAGCCTATCTCGATGTGCAGACGATTGCGAGAGAAGTCATCAATGGAATCGGCTATACCAAAAGCGAATACATGTTCAACGGAGATTCGTGCGGCGTGATTTCCGCGATTCACGAGCAGTCGCCGGACATTAATCAGGGCGTTGACCGTGCTGATGGAAGTGCCGATTTTGAAACAAAAGCCAATCTTCAGGGAGCAGGCGACCAGGGAATGATGTTCGGATATGCCACCAACGAAACCGAAAATTATATGCCTTTGGCATTAGATTTAGCACATACGATTCTCAGGGAACTTTCTGAACTCAGAAAAGAAAACGGAGCAATCCAATATCTGCGTCCGGATGCAAAATCTCAGGTAACCATAGAATATTCTGATAATCATAAGCCGATTCGTATCGATTCCATCGTAGTTTCCACTCAGCATGATGAGTTCGGAAGCGAGGAAGCAATGCTGGCGAAAATCAGAAAAGACATTATTGAAATCTTGATTCCACGTGTGATAGAAAAACAAAATCCTGATATTCAGAGTCTTTTTAACGACCAGATAAAATACCACATCAACCCGACAGGAAAATTCGTCATCGGCGGTCCTCACGGAGATACGGGACTTACCGGAAGAAAAATAATCGTGGATACTTACGGAGGAAAAGGTGCGCACGGAGGAGGAGCTTTCTCAGGAAAAGACCCGTCCAAAGTAGACAGAAGTGCAGCGTATGCAACAAGACATATCGCGAAAAACCTTGTCGCAGCGGGAATTGCGGATGAAGTTTTGGTTCAGGTTTCTTATGCAATCGGTGTGGCAGAGCCATGCGGTTTGTACATCAACACTTATGGAACTTCAAAAGTTGGCTTGAGCGACGGAGAAATTGCGAAAAAGGTTCAGAATATTTTTGATTTAAGACCGTATGCGATTGAGCAGAATCTGAAACTCAGAAATCCGATTTATCAGGAAACCGCTTCCTACGGACACATGGGAAGAGAATGTTACACCGGAAGCAAAACCTTTAACAAAGGACATAAAAACGAAATCACCATCGATAATTTGGAATTTTTCACATGGGAAAAATTAGATAAAGTGGAGGATATCAAAAAGGCTTTCGGACTGAACTAAGAAACTGTAATGTAAAAATGAAAAACCGGATGAATCATTCATCCGGTTTTTTCATGGATTAACACCCCGCCAAAATTTTCATAAAGAAATTTTTTCCTCCGCTCTTAAAAAGAGGGGAATATTCTCACCAACTCAATCACTCCTCAACTCCCTATCTCCTATCACTTGGATCTTAATAATTTTCTTCTTCGCCTTTCATTTTCTCCGCATTTTCCGCCATAATTACGGCATCTATCATTTCCTGTATATCGCCGTTCATATAAGCATCAAGATTATAAATAGACTTGTTGATTCTGTGGTCTGTAACTCTTCCCTGCGGATAGTTGTACGTTTTGATTTTTGCGGAACGGTCGCCGGTGGAAACCATTGTTTTACGCTGTGCCGCAATATCTCCGACCACTTCCTGCAATTTAATATCGTATAATTTTGCACGGAGCATTTCCATTGCTAACTCTCTGTTTGCCAGCTGAGAACGAGCCTGTTGACAAACCACAACAATTCCGGACGGTTTGTGTGTTAATTGCACTTTTGTTTCCACTTTGTTGACGTTCTGTCCACCTGCTCCTCCGGAACGGGAAGTCTGCATTTCGATATCGGCAGGATTGATTTCTACATCTACCTCTTCGGCTTCGGGAAGAACAGCAACCGTAATTGCCGATGTGTGAACCCGGCCCTGAGATTCTGTTTCCGGAACACGCTGAACACGATGAACGCCGGATTCAAATTTCATAATTCCGTAAACGCCTTCGCCTTCTACTTTCATTATCAGCTCTTTATAGCCTTTTGAGGCCTCGTTGGAATCTGTGATTTCGTGTCGCCAGCCTTTCGTTTTGAAATACATAGAATACATTCTGTACATATCTTCCACGAAAATTGCCGATTCGTCGCCACCTGTTCCTGCACGAAGTTCCACAATCACGTTTTTGTCATCGGCAGGGTCTTTCGGGATTAAAAGCACTTTGAGCTCTTCTTCATAAGCGGGAATTTTTTCCTGTGCTTCTAATTTTTCCATTTTTGCCAAATCCACCAAATCCCTGTCGGAGCCGTCTGCGATGATTTCATCTGATTCTGCAATCGTGTCCAATGCAGATTTGTATTCATCATACACCTTTACGATTTTTCCCAAATCGCTGTATTCTTTGTTTAATGAGGAATATTTTTTCTGGTCTGAAATGACATCAGGCTGAATAATAAGGTCGGCAACCTCATTATATCGTTGTTTTATGGCTTCTAATTTCGGAATTAATGACTTTGACATTGTGGAATTTTAAGTATGCAAAAGTATGAAATTTCGGGGGAATATTTTTTGGGGATTTTTGGCGGAAAATTTTGTTGGAAAAATCACGTGTAATCGTTTTCAGCTTAATGCAAACCCTTGTTAGCTGATGTTTTTTGGGGTTTCTGTAAGCAGTATTGCCCAAAAGAAAATAAGCCCATTAATAGGTTAATTACCGAAATTTTCTCGTTAAACTCTTTCATTAAAAACATGTTTGCAATAGACAAAACCAAGTAAGCTGCAATAGGAATAATCAAAAAATCTTTTTTGGAATTAAAATTCAGATTTAATGGGTAAAGCATTACTCCAAATATTAAAGTTGCCATTGTTACATAGTAAAATGCTAAGTTACTCACTTCTTTTTGGAATAATACAAAATAAATTATTGGTAATAATGATAGTATAAACAATGATGATATAACTTTTTTCATAATACAAATATTAAAAAAAAGGCTACCTGGCCAGCCCTATATGACCGTGTTTATCAATATTTTAAACCAGATTTTCAATTTCTGTACCGATAAGCAATCTGATGACAATTTGACATTTTTGGTGTGGCAAAATTTCTGTTAACGTTTGAATATATATTCATAAAATACACATATAATTCTCAATTTTTAATCAAAAAAATCAGCTCCCGAAAATTCGGAAGCTGATGATATATATTGTTTTGCTTTGATATTACTTCCCTCAAATTCAGGGAGAGAAGCAATGACATCACATTAATGATGACCGTGATGAATAAAAGGCCCGTCCGCCCTTCGGCTGGTTGTAGATAACTTCTGCACCGTCCTGCTCATAGATTTTCTTTCTTCTGATATCTTCCGGGTCGAAAGGTTTTGTTTTCCCAAAATATTCAGCAAGTCCTTGTGTAAGCCAAAGCGGAATAATGAATCCGAAAAACATAAAAATACACCAAAAACCAACCAGAAACATACAGATGAAATAAACAGTCCATAAAAACTGGTAAAACGGGAAAAATGAAGATAATATCGTCATTAGAATAGATTTTAGGCAAAAGTAAGAATTTTTTCTTTTTTGCAAAAAGTTTTATCCGTGAATTTTGTCATTTGCTTTAAAATCAGAAATTTTAGTATTTTCGTGGGGTAATTTCAAACGCAAAGTCCGCAAAGATTTTTTTACTACTAACCTTTTTATTTTAAGGTTCGCAAGGGCGTTTCACTCATCAAAGTAAAACAGTTAATCTTTGCTGAGCGAAGTGCCTTTGCGGACGAGAATATTCTCAATCATTAAAAAAATCTTTGCGTACCCTTGCGTTAAGAACAGTAGCAATACATAAAAATCAAAATAATGAATTACCGTATCGAAAAAGACACAATGGGCGAAGTACAAGTGCCCGCAGACAAATTCTGGGGAGCACAAACCGAACGCTCCCGAAATAATTTTAAAATCGGCCCCGAAGGTTCTATGCCGCAGGAAATTATTGAAGCCTTTGCGTATCTGAAAAAAGCAGCCGCTTACACTAACGCAGAATTGGGCGTTCTTCCCAACGAAAAACGAGATATGATTGCAAAAGTCTGCGATGAAATTCTGGAAGGAAAACTTCGCGACCAGTTTCCTTTGGTCATCTGGCAAACCGGCTCGGGAACGCAGAGCAATATGAACGTAAATGAAGTGGTTTCCAACAGAGCTCATGTGAATAACGGCGGAATTTTGGGAGAAAAATCCGAAATCCACCCGAATGACGATGTGAACAAATCCCAGTCTTCCAACGACACGTATCCGACTGCCATGCACATCGCTGCATACAAAAAAGTGGTTGAAAAAACACTTCCTGCATTAGAAAAACTAAGAAATACCTTAGACGAAAAAGCGAAAAAGTACCAGCATATCGTAAAAATCGGAAGAACACATTTAATGGACGCAACTCCGCTTACTTTGGGACAGGAATTTTCCGGTTACGTTGCACAGTTGGATTATGCTAAAAAAGCAATCGAAAACACACTTTCCCACCTGAAAGAACTTGCACTGGGAGGAACGGCTGTTGGAACCGGACTGAACACACCGCAAGGTTATGATGTTTTGGTAGCGAAATATATCGCCGATTTCACGGGACTTCCGTTTGTAACAGCTCCGAATAAATTTGAAGCACTTGCTGCACACGACGGAATTGTGGAAACTCACGGAGCATTGAAGCAGTTGGCTGTTTCCCTTTATAAAATTGCTCAGGATATTCGTCTGCTTGCTTCGGGACCGCGTTCCGGCATCGGGGAAATTTTTATTCCTGAAAACGAACCGGGTTCTTCCATTATGCCCGGAAAAGTAAATCCTACGCAGAATGAGGCTATTACTATGGTTTGCGCACAGGTTTTAGGAAACGATACTACAATTTCCTTTGCAGGAACACAAGGACATTACGAATTGAATGTTTTCAAGCCGGTAATGGCGTACAATTTTCTGCAATCGGCACAATTATTGGCAGATGCAATGATTTCTTTCAATGACCATTGTGCCGTAGGAATCGAGCCGAACGAACCGAGAATCAAGGAGCTTGTTGATAAATCTTTAATGCTTGTTACGGCTCTGAACACGCATATCGGCTACGAAAACGCCGCGAAAATTGCTAAAACCGCTCACAAAAACGGAACCACTTTGAAAGAAGAAGCCGTAAATCTCGGACTTCTGACTGCCGAGCAGTTTGATGAATGGGTGAAGCCGGAAGATATGGTGGGAAGTTTGAAATAGTTGGAAGAGAAAGTCTGAAAAAACAAAAACTCCGCTGCGAAAATTTTCAAAGCGGAGTTTTTTATGTTAAAGGAAACATTACTCCAAAGAAACCTGCTCCGCAAAATAATTTTCCAGAACACGAAGTGTTTCTTCGTTGGTTTCGATGTCGTGAACCACTTCACCTTTGTTCAGAACGACAATTCTGTTGCAGACTTCCGTGGTGTGAGCCAAATCGTGGCTGGAAATGAGGAACGTGATGTTGTCGTCCTGCGACCAGATTCGGATAAGCTGTTTCAGTTTTATTTGAGTGGAAGGGTCGAGATTGGCAAAAGGTTCGTCCAGAACAATAATTTCAGGCTTGCCGATTAATGCTCCCACAATTCCTACTTTTTTCTGATTTCCTTTGGATAAATCGCGTATATATTTTTTCGCATTCAGAATTTCGCCGTTGAAGAAATCCGAAAATTGTTTCAGAAATTCATCTACGTCCTGTTTTTTCTGATTCCGAAGTTCTCCCAAAAAATAGAAATATTCTTCCGGAGTGAGATAGCCAATCAGGAAAGAATCGTCGATAAATGCAGAAACCTGCGATTTCCACTGTTCGGATTCGTTCACTTTTACGCCGTCAATTTCTATAAAACCGCTTGTTGCTTCAATTAAATCCAATAATGTGCTGAATAATGTGGTTTTTCCGGCTCCGTTGTTTCCTACCAGCCCGAACGTTTCGCCTTTCGGAATTTGCAGGGATTCGATGTTTAATACTTTTTTAGTTCCGTAAACTTTGGATATATTTTGAATTGAAATCATAACTTTAAAAGATTTGAGATTTGAGATTTGAAATTGTTTGATTTGGTTTGAATACTACTATATTTTTTAACGCAACGTTCGCAAGGGGGTTTTTAAAATTATTGTAA
>JASGDB010000086.1:0-23786 GCA_049841315.1 Bergeyella sp.
AAATAGAACCGATTCCCGCAAAAAGGTCAAGCACGGAACAGAATTTCAAATCGTAACGGTTTTCGATAATTGAAAACAAGGCTTCTTTTGCAAAATCCGTTGTCGGACGTACATCAAAGTTTTTCGGTGCGGAAATTTTTTTGGCTTTCCATTTGCCGGAGATAATTCGGAACATAGTTTAAGTTGGGGTTGAGTGAGTTTGAAAAAGATTGATATTTCCCGAACCGATTAAATTGTTAATCGTATAATCGAAAAAAAAATCGCTTCTGCCAATATTCTCTACTTTAAAATTTTGAGTTTCTGTAAACAGCTTTCTGAGAGCCTTCTGCCACTCGTCCGTTGTTAAGTTTTCGGGTTTTTTGTGGTAAGAAATTTTATTTTTTTAGTTGTTTTATTTTTGACGGAAGTTTTATTCATTTTGGATTTTTATGTAATTGTACAAAAATAAAAGTTCTTGGTTTAAAATACGGATTTTTTTTGGAAAAGTTTTTTTGGAGAAAAAAATACTCCTTGGCCTATGGAACATTTCATTAAAGTTTCTCTTGTTGCCGGAATTTATTAAAATTAGATTGAATTTGTTTTTATGACATTTCCTAAAAAACTGTCCGAAATGAGGCTGTATACAAAATACAGCCTCTTTTCGTTTTTTTATTTGCTTAGATATTCCATTATTTTTATAAGGTCTCCTTCTTTTGAAAAACTGAGTTTATTGTCTTTGATATATTTTTCAAAATATGCTTTGTTCAGTGAGAATTGGCTGATAAATTCTTTTTGATTTTTAGGCAGTTTAATAAAATCATGTCCTCTTTTAATCAGATAAAGGTCTTTTTGCTTTGCATAATAATCATTGGCATCTTTTCCGTATGCGTTTGGGGACTTTTCTCCTTTAAGCAACTCTGTTTTTTCCCGTTTGTATAAGGAATATTTTGGATTTTCAACTAATAAAACCAAATACCCAAACCGATTTTTACCCTCAATGGAATAATTGATGCACTGATAGGTTTTCTTCAATTCTGGAAATTCGATTTTAAGTCCTTCTTCTTTATTGGTATAATAGAGCTGTTCTCCTTCTTGGAATTCCATTTCATCTTCATAGGCATTATAGCGGAGATTCTGAACGTTTTTACTGTATCCTTCAATTATTACTTTATCGAATTGTTTTCCGTTAGGAAATGGGATTCCGTCAATTACATATTCTTTGGTGGTAGGCCTATTCGCCCTAGTAAAAAAAATTCCGTTAGAATATGAAACGTTTTCATTCCCCACCTGAGCGTATATTGTGCATTGAACAATCACAAACGTTGTAATCAGAATTTTTTTCATTGGTAATACTATTATATTGCAAATATAAAAAAAAAAGACTGCCTAAAAAGACAGCCTTTTTTTTATATGTGATATAATTACAAGGAATTACAAGGAATTATCATAACCAGGATTAGGTAATACCGGCGTATTCGCAATATCTGTTTCTCCTCTAGGAATCGGGAATGCGTTGAGGTTAAGATCTGTAGGTGCGGCAGCAGGTCTAGGAACTGTATCTCCCCATCTTCTTAAATCCCACTGACGAAGACCTTCTCCTAAGAGCTCTTTCATTCTTTCTGTTTTCAGCATTGCCATATCGACAGAAGTTACAGCTGTTAATCCTCTGTTTGTAATAATTTGATTATAATAATTGAGTGCTTTTGTAGCATCACCTCCTGATTGGAGTTCTGCTTCTACACCATTTAATAGAATCTCTTCATAACGAAGCATTCTGATGTTATCCGCTCCTACGGTGTTGGTATATTTACCTGTACCGTTGTTGTTGGAAAGGTATCGGATAGCATTTGTACCTGTACCGGAAACGGTAATCAGATTTCTTCTGATATCGGCTGTGTCATACGAATTATAGGCGGCCGCAGAAACAACGATATTGGCATAACCAAGCGGGTTTAATCTTTGGCGGTATGAGCCAGTAGACAATGAAGAATTAATTCCTACTGCCAATTCAAAAATAGAATTAGGTGCTGCCCCATTCATCAAGAACTGAAAAGAGGTTTGATGTAGTCCTGCTTGGATAACACTGTATTTTCCAATTAAGTCGTTTGTAAGCGATCTTACTTTGGCATAATCTCCTTTGTACAGATAGAATCTTGACATTAATCCTTTTAGGGCATTAACTGTCAAGTCTGTTTTAGTACTTGAATATGCAGTACCTGCGGACATCAGTTCAAGAGCTTTGGTAAAATCTGCATCTATCTGAGCTTCGGTTTCTTCAATAGTAGCTCTGGGCATCAATGCTTTAGGATCATATTTCAAGGGTAAAACAATTCCCAATGTTCCATTCGGAATGTATTTTTGACCATAGAGCCTAAATGCGTCAAAGAAGGCAACAGCTCTCAGACCATACGCCTGACCTTGTGCAAAAGTAGCAGTAGCTTTGTCTACAGTGGTACCTTCAATACTGTTTAGATCTGTATTAATAACGATGTTGGCTTTTGCAATCGCTGTATAAATCTGGTTATAAGTATTTACAGCATACGCATCGCTGGACAGCTGTGTATAATTATATACATTGGTATAATATCCACCTTGCAATGTGCTGTACATCTCATCAGAACGTACCTCCGCATACGCTAAAAAATCTGCACCGTAATAGGTTGTTGCTCTCATTGAAGTATAAATACCACGAACGAAAGCCTGCATTTCCTGCGTTGATTTAAGAGGAGCCTGTTGTACTTCTTGAAAAAATTCTCTTTCTACGAAATCGTCAGAGCATGAAACGGTTGACAATCCGATTACTAATGAAAGTATTCCTGTTTTTATTGTTTTATTCATAATTTTAAATTTTAAAAGCTAAGATTAACTCCAAATAGATAAGTTTTTAATATTGGCAGCGCCAAATTGGTATATCCTGCTACATTCACTTCCGGGTCAAATTTCAGTCTGTCGTCAAATCTGTGGGTCCATGCATTATTAGCCATTACATATACCTGTACAGAATTAAGACCGGAACCTTGTAAAAACTCAGAATTAAATGTATATCCAAATCTTGCATTGCTTAATCTGATGAAATCCGAATCATACAGGAATCTTGTAGAAGCTCTGTTTGATAATTTATTACCACCATAGATAGGTTTTGGATTGGCTGCATTTGGATTTTCGGAAGTCCAATAATCATCATAAACATCTCCGTATCCAGGGTAAGTAAGGGTATACTGACCGTCACTCCATGTATAAACCGACCAGTCGTCATAAATCTTACCTCCGAATCCATATGTGAACTGCAGGTCAAGAGCAAAACCTTTATAAGATAATGAAGTGTTGGCTCCGCCGAACAAAGTACTTAAAAACGATCCTTGTACAGCTTGCTGAGCCGTATTGTAATTGTTTGTAGTTTCTCCGTCCACACCATTAATATACCATAACGGATCTCCTGTTGCCGGGTCTACACCTGCCCATTTTCTAAGGTAGAATGTACGTACTCCTTCACCAACTCTGAGTGTAGTGGTAGATCCGTTTACTGTCCCTCCGTAAAGCTCGGTAATCTCATTGTCAAGTGTAGACAGGTTGGCACCAAGATTCCATTGGAAATTTTCCCCTCTGATGATATCAGCATTTACGGCAAATTCAAAACCTTTGTTAACCAATGTTCCTATATTGTCAACATAAGAAGTTAACCCCTGAGCCGGAGATAAAGGAAGGTTGTATATTAAATCCTTGGTTTCTTTGTTGTAATATTCTGCAGTAATCTTAATTCTGTCTCTTAATAATCCGATGTCAAGTCCAACGTTTAAAGGATTTACTGTTTCCCAGCTTAAGTTAGGGTTGATAACACCGTCGTAAGTACCTGCAGCATAATCGTTATAGTTGGTTGTAAAAGCGTATCTGGCATAAGGATTGGCACTTACTTGATTCCCTAATTTACCATAAGATCCTCTGAACTTTAACATTGAAATTGCTTCAATCTCCTTAAAGAAGTTGATTCTTGCCAAGTCAACTCCAACCCCAACAGACCAGAAATTACCGGCTTTCTTTCCAGGTAAAAACTGAGACAATACATCTCTTCTGTATGAGGCATCTACCAAAAATAATTTATCATAATCATAATGTCCGGTAGCTGCATATCCGTAGCGGGATGATATAACTTTAGATCCTTCCTGTCCGTATGGTACCACAAAGTTTGATAATGTTTCCAGTTCAGGTGATCCAACTGTAATACCGGTAGCTCTCAAAAACTTTCTGTCGGATTTATACGCCTCTTGAATCAAAGAAGCTCCAACATTATGCAATCCCAATTTTTTAGTATAGTCCAAAATATTCTGAACGTTGAAATTGAAGTATCTGTTTACAGATGTTCTTTGGTATCCTCCGTATCCATAACCGTCTCCATGGCGCGGATTCCAGTATGTATCTTCCTCAATATTGATATATTCCGGTGAGAAAACAAATCTGTATGTTAGGTTACTTAAAATTTTATACTCCAGATTTAAGTTTGCAAAAGCTCTCAAAGTTCCTGCTTGAACATAGTTGTTCTCCAAAAGATATCCCGGATTGAACATATTATTACTCAATCTCATTGTAGAAGGATTCCAATACCATGAACCGTCTTCATTTCTTGCAGGGTCTGTTGTACGGTTAAAATATTGTGCTAAAATTGGATTAGCAAAAGCTCCACCTTCTGAAAGTGTTCTGGTTTTACCATGAGAAATCTGGAAATCAGAGCTTATTTTTATTTTTTCAGTTGCCTGATATGCTAATTTCGTTGTATAGGACAATCTTTTAAAATACGAATTTTTGATAATACTGTTCTGGTCAAACATGTTTGCAGAAGCATAATACGTAAACTTATCATTTCCTCCCGACATGCTGAAATCTGAATTCTGCTGATAGCCGTCCTTTCTTACAACATCCTGCCAATCAGTATTTACAGTTGATTTAAATAATGCGTTAATTGTGGCATTCGTCAGCGTAGCATTATTTTGATAATCTTCCAGAGTATAATTAGCCGAAAAATAATTATTAAACATATCTTTCATATATATCTGCCACTCGGAAGTGGTAAATGCTCTGTTAGAACTTACAGCCTGCTGATTAAAACCTGTATTAAAAGACAAATTAAATTTAGCTTTTCCTTTTTTACCAGATTTTGTTGTAATTACAATAACACCCGCACCGGCATCCGCTCCATAAACCGCCGTAGAAACAGCATCTTTCAATACAGTAATATTTTCTACATCATCGGGATTTAGGTTAGCAAGGATGTTGGCAGTCGTATTGGCAGTAGTCAAGTCTCCACTGGCAACTCTTACACCATCTACTACGTAAATAGGAGTTGTAACTCCATTGATTGATGAAATACCCCTCACTCTGACATTCGTAAAGCCTCCAGGCTGTCCGGAGGCAGCTCCCACCTGCACACCGGTAACTCTACCTTGCAGCATCTTATCCACAGAAGCAACCGGCACATCTTCAATGGCTTTAGCTGTCATGGTGCTTGTAGCACCTGTTATCTCCTGTATCGTTTTCTTCTGCCCAAATCCAACTACAACAACTTCTTCAATGTTTGTAATTGTGTCTTTCGGTTTTTTCTGCGCCATTATTGCCTGTCCTGTAAAGAATACGACAGCAGTCGTTAGCACTTTCAATTTTACATTCATATTAACAATTTTTAACATATTATTTATGCAAAAATGTTAAAAAAAATTCAGATTACAAAAGAAATTTAATTTTTTTTCTTGAATTTATCTGTTTTATTACAGAAAAAAAACGATAATACGGTTTTTTTGATGAGAAAATGGCAGGTGTTAATTTATATTAAATTTCCTTTCCTTAATCAACTCCGCAATCACCAGAATATCCTCGCCAATCAATCGGTCGTTTTCTAATTTTGCTACTTTTGAACGGATAATCTCAAAATTTTCTTCGATAATTTTCGAGCATTTTGTAGGTCTTCGGAATTCTATACCTTGTGCCGCAAACATCAATTCCACCGCAAAAATATTGACTAAATTATCCAAAACCTGATTGAATTTTCTTCCCGAAATACTTCCCATTGAAACGTGGTCTTCCTGCCCTAAACTCGTCGGAATAGAATCTGCGGAAGCCGGAAAACACAGTGTTTTATTTTCAGTAACCAAAGCCGCGGAAGTATATTGCGGAATCATAAAACCGGAATTTAAGCCCGAACTTTCAGTCAATAATCTCGGAAGCCCGAATTTTCCTTCCAGCAAAAGATAACTTCTTCTGTCCGAAATATTTCCGAGTTCCGCCGCAGCCAAAGTCGCATAATCCAAAGGCAAAGCCATTAACTGACCGTGAAAATTTCCGCCCGAAATAGATTCTTCCGCACTCAAAACAATCGGATTATCCGTCACAGAATTGAGTTCGGTTTCTGCCATCATTTTTAAATGTTCAAACGCATTTCTACTCGCTCCGTGAACCTGCGGAACACACCTCATCGAATACGGGTCTTGTACTCTGTCGCAAAATTCGTGAGCTTTCAAATTTTCAGAATTTTTCAAAAATTTCAACATTCTTGCCGCCACTTTTTTGCTTCCACTGAAAGGACGAATCTCGTGAAGCTCCTTTTTGAAAGGACTTGCCGAACCTCTGTACGCTTCAAGGCTCATTGCCGCCGTCATATCCGCCAAATCCAACAGATATTCCATTTTTTCCAAACCTTTTATAGCGTGAGCGAGGATAAACTGCGTTCCGTTAATCAATCCCAAACCTTCTTTTGGCCCTAATTTCAAAGGTTTTAACTGATGTTTTTTCAAAATTTTTGAAGTTTCCACCGGCTGACCGTTTTCCCAGACTTTTCCCAATCCCAAAAGCGGCAAAACCAGATGCGACAAAGGTGCTAAATCGCCCGAAGCACCGACAGAACCTTGCTCCGGAACAACAGGAATAATGTCTTTTTCCAGCATCAGAAGCAATCTTTCAATCACTTCCAGAGAAACTCCCGAAAATCCCCGAGAAAGTGCGTGAACTTTGGAAATCATCATTATTTTGGAAAGCTCCTTGTCAATCGGTTTTCCGACACCAACTGCGTGGGAAATGATGAGATTATGCTGCAACTGAGCCGTTTCATCTTCGGAAATTTTCACATCGCAGAGAGGGCCGAAACCGGTATTGATTCCGTAAACCGTTCTGTCCGACTCCACAATTTTCCGGACATTTTTCTGCGAATCCAGTATTTGTTTTTTTGAGGTTTTATCCAATTTTCCCGCTTTCGGATTTCGGGCAATTTCCAAAACATCTTCTATCGTAAAATGACTGACACCGTATATTTTCATTCCTAAAATAATTTGGCTAAAAGTACAATTTTTCAGAAAGGTGAGGAAATCTGAATTTTCTACTAAAAAGGAGACGGATTCAACTGCTCAATGCGATATATAAGCTAAATCAACAAAAAAAATCAATTCTAAGTACAGCTTTTTATTTGAAAACCTCCATAATTTCCTCAAATGTTACGTTCCCGAAATATTGGGTAAGGTCAACAGCCGAAAGCATTGTGCGGATAACTTTTTCCTCGTGTTTCAGTCCGATGAGTTTTTCTTCAATATCCTCAATCGGCTGTGAGGCGAAGAAATCTCCGTATATTTTTGCCTTTTCGATGTGTCCGTGTTTCACGTCGAGGTGCAGCTCAATGAATCCTGCCGGAACTTTTATGGCTTTTTTAAAATTATATTCCGGTGAAAATCCGAAATTCCAGTCCCATGTTTCGTACTTTTCCTTTTTCAGCTTGGCAATTCCCCGGAGGTCTTCTTCCGTCAGATGATAGATTTTCGCATCGGGATTGTCGGCAATGATTTCTTCAATCAGCCATTCTTTAAGGGTTTCTGTGGTTGTGCCTTCGGGAAGGTAATCAATCAGATTCGTTACGCGGGCACGGTTGGATTTTACGGCTTTGTCTATGAATTTAAGAGGGTTTACTTTCAGCGCATCGCCCAAAACACTCATTTCCGAGTTGAAAAGAATCGTTCCGTGCTGAATCATTTTTCCTTTTCTTGCCAGTTTTGCATTGCCACTGAATTTCTTTCCGTCAACTAAAAGGTCGTTTCTTCCTACCCGTTCTGCAGGGACATTTTTTTTGTTTAATAATTTCAAAACCGGTTCTGTAAAGCGGGAAAAGTCCATGAAATCATCCTGTCCCAACATCGTATGAAACGAAAAATTCAGATTTCCCATATCGTGGTAAACGGTTCCGCCTCCGGACATTCTGCGGACGACTTTGATGTTGTGTTCTTTCACGAAATCGTAATTGATTTCCGCAAGCGTATTCTGAAATTTTCCGACAATAATGGACGGAGCATTTACATAAAGCAGAAAAATGTCTTCATCAGGAAAGCGTTCCAGAAGGTATTCTTCGGAAGCAATATTGGAATAAGCATCGGTAGTAGGGGAGTCGATAATCAGCACAATAAAAATTTTTAACAAAAATAGGTAAAGATTTGCGAAAAGGGAAATTGCGGTTACAGAATAAAAAAATTGCAGGGCAGTAGAGAAAAAATCCTTACTTTTGGGAAAATCAAATTTTAACCATTCTATACTATTACAACAATGAGCCGTGACCCGATTTTTGAATTAATTGAAAAAGAAAGACAACGCCAAACCCACGGAATCGAACTGATTGCTTCCGAAAATTTTGTTTCCGATGAGGTGATGAAAGCCATGGGTAGCGTACTCACCAACAAATATGCAGAAGGATATCCCGGAAGACGGTATTACGGAGGCTGCGAAGTGGTGGACGAAGTGGAAACTTTAGCGATTGAGAGAGTAAAGCAGCTTTTCGGTGTGGAATATGCCAATGTGCAGCCGCATTCCGGTTCGCAGGCTAATGCTGCCGTTTATCTCGCCTGCCTGAAACCCGGCGACACCGTTTTCGGGCTTGACCTTTCCATGGGAGGACACCTTACACACGGTTCTTTCGTGAATTTTTCCGGAATCCAGTACAATGCGCAGTTTTACGGCGTGGAAAGAGAAACCGGAAGAATCGACTACGAAGCCATGCGCCAAAAGGCTCTCGAGGTAAAGCCCAAACTTCTGATTGCAGGTTTTTCAGCGTATTCAAGGGATTTGGATTACAAAAAATTCAGGGAAGTGGCGGATGAGGTCGGAGCAACGCTCTGGGCGGACATTGCACATCCGGCAGGCCTGGTGGCAAAAGGACTACTCAATTCACCTTTTGAGCACTGCCATGTGGTAACGACGACGACTCATAAAACGCTTCGAGGCCCTCGCGGAGGACTTATTATGCTCGGAAAGGATTTTGAAAATACGTACGGACACAAAACTCCGAAAGGCGAAACCAAAATGATGAGCGCAGTAATGGACAGCGCAGTTTTTCCGGGAATACAGGGAGGACCGCTGGAGCATGTGATTGCGGCAAAAGCGGTGGCATTCGGGGAGGCGCTGGATGATTCTTTCAGAAAATATGCTGAAAAAGTGATAGCCAATGCTCAGGCACTTTCAAAAGCGATGATTGACCGCGGATTCGAGATTGTAAGCGGCGGAACGGATAACCACCTGATGCTCATAGACCTCAGAAATAAAGGAGTGAACGGTAAAGAAACAGAAAAAGCTCTGGTAAAAGCGGATATTACCTGCAACAAAAATATGGTTCCTTTTGATGATAAAACGGCATTCACCACTTCAGGAATCCGTCTTGGGACGGCAGCGATTACCACAAGAGGTCTCGGCACTTCCGACATGGAAACCGTAGCGGAACTCATCTCTGAAGTGGTAGAAAATATTAATGACACAGCTGTTATTGAGAATGTCCGTAAAAAAGTCAATAGTCTTATGGAAAGCCGCCCTTTGTTCATCGCATAATTCTGTACAAAAATTTTATTTTTTTATGAGTCGGAAAATTTTTCTTCTGTATGTTTTGATTTTTCAAGTTGCAGTGATTCAGGCGCAACAAAAGGATTGGACATTAGTGAATCCTTTTATCGATGTTTCCAGAATCCGGAAAGTTGAGATACTGAATGATAAAAATCTTTTTTTTCATGATAAAGGCTCAACAGTAGACCATAATTATATTGATATAAGCAATGATAAAGGAGATACATGGAGAAAAATTCAGACGCAAACACTTGTCGATTTTACCATGATTTCTGAAAATGTTGGTTTTTTGCTGTATTCTAACAAATTAGAGAAATCTTCCAATCAATTCAACACAATAAGCAGCTCCATTACGCTTCCTGCGGGTAATTGCAATGGAATATATTTTTACAATGCTTCAGAAGCGTATATCACCACCGGTAATTCAAAAATTTTAAAATCTACAGATGGCGGAGCAACATGGATTGCCTATCCTGCACCCGGAAATGGCACGACCCTCAAAGTTCATTTTGTAAACAGCCAAAAAGGATTTGCAATCACCAATGGCGGCGAAATTTTAAAAACTTCTGATGGCGGTTTAAACTGGACAGTTGCAGATGCCCAATCATATCAATACAATGCATTGGCATTTAAAGATGAAAATACAGGAGTTGCAGTTGGCAAAAACGGCGCACTTCGGTATACGACAGACGGAGGGACAACATGGAGTTCTAATACTCAATATACTAACACGTTCAATGATGTAAAAGTGATTGATGGCTTATTTCACATTATCGGAACAGGCAGCACTTTATTGGTTGGAAGCGGGACGGAATGGCAAAAAAAATTAATTGAAACCCAACAAAGTGGTGGTATTCCGTTTTATGCATTGGGAAAAGGAAGATCTTTCCATATTGTAGCAACCAATCAGGATTATTCAAAGAACGATAAAATATATTCTACGGAAAATCTTCAAAACTGGACCGTTTTCAAAACTGCATTTTTTGGAGCGGATTTACAATCGTCTTTTTTTAACGACAACCATGCCATTGCGGTTGGCAGATACATTCCGTATGAATATTCTGTGGTTTATACTACGGATAACGGGGGAGCTACTTGGACTTACCGTAAAAATGTCGGCAGATTATTTTCACTAAAAACATTTAAAAATACAGGAAACGCATTTTTAGCATACAATCAAACCATTGAAAAATCTTCGGATTTCGGAACTACTTGGACTACTCAGGCTTTTCCGCTTCCCAATACCAGTTCTGCATTTGCGGGTGCAGCAGATTTTTTGGAGACCGGAGAGATGTTTATTACTATTATAGGATATCCTTCGTATAACAACACCAGTGTGATTAAAAATTCCGGTTCCGGATGGTCAGCTCCTTCAAAAATTTGTAATGAAAGGGTAACGGACATTCGTTTTCTTAATTCACTCATCGGCTTCAGCGTTACTGAAAACAATACTGTCTACAGAACTTCTGACGGCGGAACAACATGGACAAAAGCTGTCATTGAAGGTGTAGATGTTGGGAAAATAACAATAGTGAACAACAATCTTATCTATATCGGGAAATTTGTAAGCTATAATGCCGGTGAAACCTGGCAGGCAGTTTCTAATCAGATGATTCAGTTTGTTTCTTATGAAATTCATCCGGATAAAACCGGCTATGGCGTGCTTTCTAATTACGATTTATACAAAACGATTGATGGAGGTGCTACATGGGTATTGGATTTTAACTCCCAAAATGCAGAAATTAGTGATGCTGTTTTGTCCAAAAACAGTGGAAGCAATGTCTTGCTTACCGGTTCGAAAAGCAGTATTTACAAAATTTATACATCTCCCACTTTATCACTAATTTCTCCCAAAATAAATGAAAGTATTATTTTGTATCCTAATCCGGTTAAAGATTTTCTTACTTTCAAAACAAAGGGAGCGGTAGCGGATGTTGAAGTTTTGGATTTTTCAGGAAGAAGCATTTTACAAATTCCGAGGCTTGATAATCATCAGTTAAACCTTCAGAATCTGCCAAAGGGTGTGTATCTTATCAAAGGAAAACTCAACAATAAGGCGTTTTCTGAAAGAGTGATAAAAAATTAAATTTTTCTGAAATTTTCATGACATTCAATCGAGAATAGATGCAATCAGAAAAAAAATCATACACCTACGAAGAAATCCGGCAGAAGCTGATGTATTACTGCGCCTATCAGGACAGGTGTCATTATGAAGTAGAGCAGAAAATGAGGGATTTTCTTCTGATTCCCGAAGCCAGAGACGAGCTTCTCCTTTACCTGATGAAAGAAAATTACCTGAATGAAGAACGCTTTACCCGAAGCTATATCCGCGGAAAATTTTCTATCAAACAATGGGGAAGAAACAAAATCCGGATTCATCTTAAACAAAAACAAGTTCCCGAAAAGCTGATACAGAGCTGTTTTGATGAAATCAACCAATCGGAATACCGGTCTGTCATCCGAAAACTGTACGAATCTTATTTTTCTAAACAGAAAGGACTGAAAGACTATCAGAAAAAGATAAAAACCTCGCGGTATCTGATGAGCAGAGGTTTTGAGTATGAGGAAATTCTTTCGGCAGTGAATGATGCTGAATGATTTTTTAGTATCTTCGTTTCCTCAAAACAACAAAATTTGTCTTCCAAAGAAAAAGAGTTTTCGCAATTAGTGAGGGATAATCAGGGATTGATTATCAAGGTTTCCAGGCTCTATACCCATTCTCCGGAAGACGAGGAAGATTTGTTTCAGGAAATCGTGTTACAATTATGGAGAAGTTACGACTCATTCAAAGGGGATTCTAAAATTTCGACATGGATGTACCGAGTAGCCCTGAATACCGCAATTACGCTGTTCCGTAAGAAAACAAAATCCCCGCAGACCGATGAACTGAAAGATTTTCACCACCGTGATTATCTGGAAGACGATGATGAAAAACAGCAGCAGGTTTCGCTTCTGTACAAGGTGATTAAAATGCTGCCGAATGTGGAAAGGGCAATCGTAATGATGTATCTCGATGATTTGCCGTACCGCGATATTGCCGAAAACCTCGGGATTACGGAAGTGAACGCAAGAGTGAAAATGAACAGACTTAAAAAAACATTAAAAGAACTGATGGAAAAAAATGCCTGAATTTGATATTGACAATTTTAAAGTAACCTGGCAGAAACAGGACGTGAAGCCGAAATACGACAGCGCTGAAATTCTTCAGATGCTGAACCGGAAATCGCGGAATTACGTGAAATATATTTTGTGGATTAGTATTGCAGAATTTCTTCTGATAGTAGGCGTTTCCGCTTTTTATCTCTGTAAAGGAGATGAAGGGGAAAGTTTCATGCATATATTACAAAAACTGGGCGTAACCGAAACTCCCGAACTGAAAAACTCCCTAAATTATTTCTACAATAGTATGAAAGCTGTGAGTATTCTGGTAACGGCATATTTTGTTGTCCGTTTTTACATCAGCTACTCCAAAATCAATGTGGAAGCCAATCTCAAGAAGTTTATACTTCAGATTATGAGGTTTAAAAATACCGTGAATTTGTTTATTCTTACCAATATTCTCCTTTTGGTGGTGTATACGGGCGCTCTGGCGGTATTTATGTTTTATGTACTTTCCGGCCAGCATGTGAAGCTCGACACAGCCACAATATGGGGTTTTGTTGTTGGGCTGGCGGTTTCTCTGGTGTTCAGCATTGTGCTGATTTGGGTATATTATCGTATTGTGTACGGAATTATCATGAACAGGCTCGGAAAAAATATGGAACAGCTACAAGAAATAGAAGGACAGTCGGAATAAAAAAATCCATTCAATTTTGAATGGATTTTTAGTTTATGCTAAAGCTCTTTCCTCAGCCTCGCTACCGGAATATTCAGCTGTTCGCGGTATTTGGCGATGGTTCTCCTTGCGATGTTGTAGCCTTTTTCTTTGAGAACGCCCACCAATGCATCATCGGTTAAAGGTTTTCTTTTGTTTTCCTTGTAAATCGCTTCCTGAAGATACGTTTTGATTTCTTTGGTGGAAACTTCCTCACCGTCGTCATTGGTTAAAGAATCAGAAAATAAGTCTTTCAGATAGACAATTCCGTTCGGTGTATCGGCATATTTGCTTTTTACCACTCTCGAAATCGTTGAAATATCGAAGCCCGTAATATCGGCAACGTCTTTCAGAATCATCGGTTTCAGGGATTTGTCGTCGCCTGTGATAAAGTATTCTTTCTGAAGTTGTACAATCGCCGTAATCGTTTGAAGCAGCGTATTTTGGCGTTGATTAATAGCATCAATGTACCATTTTGCAGCATCTAATTTTTGTTTGATAAAAAGTGCCGCCTGCTTATGCTCCGCCGAATTTTTATCGTGAGAATAAGTACTCAGAATATCTTTGTATTCATCGGAAACACGCAGGGTAGGAGCGTTTTTACTGTTCAATAACGGAATAACGTCGTACTGTCCTTTTTTGTTTTCCTTCACCTGAATCACAAAATCCGGAATAATTTCCTGATTAATGGTAATCGTCTGTGTGTCAAAATTACCGCCTACTTTCGGGGAAAGATGGGAGATTTCTTCCAGAGCTTCTTTCAGGTTTTCTTCGTCTACATCGTATTTCTGCATGATTTTGTTGTAATGCTTATTCGTTAAAGCATCAAACTGGTGGCGCAGAATATTGGCGGCAAGCGTTACAGCTTTGTCGGCGCTTACTTTTTTCTCGATTTGAAGAAGCAGACATTCCTGTAAACTCCTTGCACCAACTCCCGGCGGGTCTAATTTCTGAATATAATTTTCAAGAATATCCGTTACCTTTTCATGAGTGGTGTAAATGCCCTGCGAGAACGCCAAATCGTCTACAATGGATTTTATTTCACGGCGAAGATAACCGTCTGTATCGAGGTTTCCGATAACATATTCCGCAATTTTAAGGTCTTCCTCTTCGATGCTCACCATTCTGATTTGTTCGGTGAGATAATCGTAAAGCGTTTGTCCTTCTGTTAGAAGCGACTGGTTGTCGAATTCCTCATCGTCCGCAGAGTAGTTGCTCGAAGCGGTTTTGTAGGACGGTTCGTCATCGAAAAGATATTCATCTACATCGAAATCGGTATCAATGCTTTCACTGCCTTCATCTTCGTAATCACTTCCTAAATCTTCATAATCATCTTCTTTCGCATCTTCTGTTACTTTCTCCAGAGCCGGATTTTCCTCAAGTTCTCGTTCCAGTTCTTCTTCAAATTCAAGGGTATGAAGCTGTATCAATTTCATAAGCTGAATCTGCTGAGGAGCAAGTTTTTGTCCGAGTTTGAGTTGAAGGTTTTGTTTAAGCATTGTATTTATTGGTCTGTTTTTCTTTTAATGGTATGTTTAAATTTCAGCACGGCAAAATTGAGCTCTACAGTGGTTTCAGTATCTGTTGTTTTCATGTCTTCTCCAAAAAATATCAGAGATAATCTCACCACTTTTCTGCATCAAAGATTTTTGTTCGTTTTCGTCTTTAATTTCTGATAATTCCGCAACCGTTCTCGAAAGTTCCCTTATTTTTATAAAGGTTTCAATAATGGCAATCGTGGTTTGCGTTGCTTTTTCGCTTTTCAGAATAGTGGCGAGCATATATAACCCCTTTTCTGTAAAGGCTTTGGGGAGTGATTTAGCAAATTTCAGTTTTTCGAGGTGGTCGAAATTTTCGACCACATCCTGTTTTTCATCTTTTGTCAGTTCAAAGATATACCCGAACGGAAATTTTTCGGGATTATTTTTTACGGCTTCGTTGATTCTTTTGGTTTCTACTCCATATAATTCCGCAACATTACTGTCTATAATCACTTTCTGATTACGGACGGTAATGATTTTATCTTCTATGTTGCTGAACTTTACGAGCATAATTTAACGGAGATTCGTTCTATCACCACGAAATTAAGCAAATTCTTTTAATTAGCACGATTTTTGATAGTAAAAGCAACGGATTTTTCTTTGAAGAATGAAAAAACCACCTGAAAAAATCGGGTGGTTTTTGTATTTTAAAGTTTTAAATCTTCGGGATTTCTTCTGTTATCCCAAAAGGAAACTATAAAAATCTCATTTTCAATAATCTGATAAATCAATGAAAAATGTTTGAGAATTTTTATGCTTCTTACATTTTTGTATTGATGAGGTTTTCCCAATAAAGGATTTGCCGAAATTAAAGTTTCCTTTTCTTCGACCTCTGCAATGAGTTTCTCTGAATAAGTAGCGGAACGATTGTGATAATTCCAATAAATCAGCGTGTCGTAATATTCATTTTCCGCTCTTTCAGACCAGATTATTTTATACACAATCTTGCTTTTTTTCTTACTTCTTCACTAGAAATGGTTCTACCTTCTTTTATATCTTTCAAACCTTCGTCAATCAGATTTTTTTGCCAATCTGTAAATTCTTCTTTCTCAGAAATCGTAAATTTCACTTTCAATTCTTCAAATAATGCTTTCAGAAGATTTTCCTGTTTTTCAGATTCAGTATGTATGGTAAAAGTGCTCATTTTTTTTAAATTTTAGTAAAGTTAAAAAAAATTCCGAAAACATTTATCGGAATTTCTGTTTTCTATTTTTGCAAAATCTCAGCCTTAACCTCAATTAAAACTCCGCATTTTTCGGTGTTCTCGGGAACGGAATGACATCTCGGATATTGGTCATTCCCGTTACGAAAAGCACCAATCTTTCCAAGCCTAAACCAAATCCTGCGTGAGGAACAGAGCCGAATTTTCTCGTATCGAGGTACCACCAAAGTTCGTGTTCATCTACTCCGAAATCTTTCATTTTTTGCAGAAGAACATCGTGTCTGGCTTCTCTTTCCGAACCACCGATAATTTCGCCGATTCCCGGGAAAAGAACGTCCATTGCGGCAACGGTTTTTCCGTCTTCGTTCAGTTTCATATAAAACGCTTTGATTTCCTTCGGATAATCGAACAAAACCACCGGACTTTCAAAATGTTTTTCCACTAAATAACGCTCGTGCTCGCTCTGCAAATCCGTTCCCCAATGTTCTATCGGATACTGGAATTTTCCTTTTTTGTTTTCTTTGGAATTTAATAAAATTTCAATCGCTTCGGTATAAGAAACACGCTTGAAACGCTTTGCAACCACGTTTTCCAGTTTTTCAATTAAACCTTCTTTTGCTCTGTCTTTTTCGGGTTTTTGCTTTTGTTCTTCGGCAAATCGGTTGTCCAAAAATTCCAAATCGGCTTTGCAGTTTTCCAAAACATAAGCGATAACGTATTTCAGAAAATCTTCCGCCAAATCAATATTGTCTTCCAGATTATTGAACGTCACTTCCGGCTCAATCATCCAAAATTCCGCCAAATGTCGGGTTGTATTAGAATTTTCCGCCCGGAAAGTCGGGCCGAACGTATAAATTCTACCAAGTCCCATTGCTGCGGTTTCGCCTTCCAACTGTCCGGAAACCGTCAGATTGGTTTTTCTTCCGAAGAAATCCTGTGAAAAATCAATTTCGCCGTTTTCTGTTCTCGGAATTTCGTTTAAATTAAAATTCGTAACGCCGAACATTTCTCCCGCTCCTTCCGCATCAGCACCTGTAATTACAGGCGTATTGATATAGAAAAACTGATTTTTGTTAAAATACTGATGAATCGCAAAACTTACCGCAGAACGAACACGGAAAACCGCTCCGAACAAATTGGTTCTGAAACGCAGATGTGCTTGTTCACGGAGTTTTTCCAGAGAATGTTTTTTCGGTTGGAGAATGGTGTTTTCCAATTCTTCGGAAAAATTGTCGCCCAGAATCGTGATTTTTTTGGCAATGATTTCGATGTCCTGACCTTTACCCTCGCTTTCCACCACTTCGCCGACGATTTTCAGGGAAGAAGCGGTTTTGATGTTTTTGATAATTTCTTCATCAAAATTTTCAAAATCCACCACAATTTGCAAATTGTTGATTGTAGAACCGTCGTTCAGTGCAATAAAACGGTTGGAACGAAACGCCCGAACCCAGCCCTGAACGGTAATATCGTGATGCAAAACTTTTTTGTAATCCGTCAAAAGGTCTTTAATCGTCTGTCTTTTCATCTGTTATAAATATATTTTCAAAGGTCAGATATACTATCTGCCGATATTTCATTATCAAAAAATTAATGTGGGCAAATGTAAGGATTTTTAGTGGTTTTTTAAAAACCTGACAGGTTTCAGAAACCTGCAAAATTTAAATATAAAAACATTTTTAAGAAAGCAACGAAGTTGTGAAATGTTGTAAAAGAAAAAATGAGATAATAAATATAGATTTTTTATGGAATGACAAAGACACTCAAAAGCGATATAATAAGGATTCTAATCTATGAAGTTAAGTTTATGATTTCAAGTTAAATTTCCAATAAAAAAACCGCTCGGATGAGCGGTTTTTTTTACATTCAATATAAATTAGTTTCTATTCCAGAATGGGGTATACTCATTCTTTGTGAAACATTGAGCTGCAGAAACGTCAATAACGTTTGCACTGTTACTGTTGTATTCTGAAGAAGGATACATCAATCTGTATGGTTTGTTGGATTGTATTGCAGTAAGTGCCAAAGGAGTTTCAGGGTAGCCTGTTTTCAAATAATTTACATATGTTTCCTGTGGTTTAATCATATTTAAAGCAATCATTCTTTGATATTGAATGGCCGCAATTTTACCGGCACTACCGTTCCATCCATAAGGTGATGTGGATAAATTTGCAAGGTAGGTACTTGCAGCTGCTGAAGCACTACTATAACCGCTCACTGTAGCTGGGCTGAAAGAATATGCTTCACCATTCCAGTAAAATTCAAATGAAGCGTTTACTGCATTGTTATAATGAGTTTCTGCATCTGTGAATATTGATGGATAGAGAACTGCAGCTTCTGCTTGAAGTAATTCTGCTTCGGCTACTGTTACAATAAATCCGCTTATTCCAGATGTTGCACTGCTATAGTTATAAAAATTCCATCTTAATCTGGAAAAAAGAGCCTCAGCACCTCCTGATACTTTGCCTCCTCCCTGTACGATTCCTACAAGTTTTCCGGAAATCGGACGATACATAATACTTCTCCTTGGATCTACAGTTCCTGTATTAGCATTTTCTCCGTTTAAGAGTTTCGCCAGGTGATCTGATATATGTCCAACATATCTGTATCCATACGTATTGTTTGCACTATCATCATAAGTAAGCCATCCGTACTCTCTGATTAACGGATTTTGTTGTACTTCATTTGCAGACGAATATCCTGGATTAATTGTAATATCGGAAGTAACAAATGACTCATCTGCTAAAGAAGCCAACTCAGCATCTACATAAGACCTTATGTCGGAGTCCGTAACTTTAGATTGTCTCAATAACAGTCTTAGTTTAAAAGTATTAGCAACTTGTTTCCAACTGTCCGTATCACCATGTAAAATAACATCTTCACCTCCAACAGTGTTTAAGGTATTTTCATCTAATTTTACAAGAGCGTCATTGAGCATTTCAACTAAATTTTTATAAATGTCTTCTCCCTTGTCATACTTTGGTGTAAGGTTTTGGCTTAATTTGAAAGCCTCGGAGAAAGGTGCATCACCATAAAAATCCACTATATACTGCATACTATTAGCCAATAAAATTTCAGCAATAGCAACATGGTGAGGATAATCTGCTGCATGTTCGCTATTAATGATATTCGCTAATTTTCCCATCGCAATATAATTGTCATTCCAAATACCATTTCTAAAATTTGAAGTAAGATTCATTTGATATTCGGTATTGAGTGGCGCTGCAAAATAATATTCATTTCCTGCCCAGCAGTTCATCCAAACATTGGATAATAACATTAAATCTGTTGTTTGGGCATCGTACGATTGGGTTTCAGCTCCTGCAAGCATTAATGCAGGAGTCAATTGTTCAAGAGCCGGATCGTTCGATGATAAATTGTCATCCAAACTACATGAGGCTAAACTTACAGCTGTAGCTGTTATTAAAAATATTTTTTTCATTTTATTTAATCTATTATATTAGAAAGTAACTGAAACACTGGCTCCATAAACGCGAGTATTAGGATATTGATCTGCGCTGTAACTGTTTAATCCAATTGATGAGTTCGATGAATTTACAGCATTTTCCGGATCACCATAATATTTATTCTCGGCTGCATATTTAATAAACGGGTTTCTCGCATATACACCAAGAGTTAAATCACTGATCCCTGTATTAGACAAAATCCCCTTACTGAAAGTGTAAGCAAGTGCTACTTCTCTTATTCTGAATGATGTTGCATCAAGTACAAAATTTTCTCCAACCGAAGTATACAATGAACCCCCGAAATAAGACTCTAATGCAGTTACAGGGTTATAACTTGCACTATTAGGATCGTTATAGCTGGTTGCATATATAGGCACGCTCGTATTTGCTACATAACTTCCTCCGGACAAATACGAAGAATTCGGAATAATATAAGGCTGTGTTCTATCAAATCCAGCAGATGCTACATTCTGTCCGGAAAACGTAAACGAATTAAGTGTACCTGCATAAAATTTATGACCTGTTCTGTAATCAGCAGTAGCAGATAAAGTAAAATTCTTTACGCGTAGGGTAGTGTTAAACCCTAAAATATATTTTGGAGTAACCTGACCAAGAACACTTAATGTAGAGTTCACCTGCGGCAAACCCGTAGTAGCATCTACAACAATTCTTCCCTGATCATCTCTAACATAAGTAGTCCCTTTTATTACCGGGAAATGTTCTCCTTCTATAGCATAAATACCAACATGAGAGTAAGTAGAAATTGGAATCTCTTTGGCATCTTCCGCCAAACTCACAACATCTGTGTACCCACTGGTATAATTAACACCTAAATCCCATTTTATACTTTCAGTCTTGATTGGATTTACATTAAGGTTTAATTCAATACCCTTTCCTCTTAATTGACCTAAGTTCATAAGTAATCTCTCTATTCCTGAAGCTCTGGATGCGTTCTGTCTGGTAATCAAATCTTTAGTATCCTCTTGGTAAACAGCTCCGTCCAAAAGAATTCTATCGTTTAAAAAACCTAAAGAGAGACCAAGCTCTTTTTTAGTAATGAACTCCGGCTTAAGATCCGGGCTAACCTGAACCGTTGCACTGTTGAAACTTAAGATTCCACCGCCATCACCACTATAAGGGAAACCAGATTGAAGTTCAGCCGGGTTATTAATTACATATTCCGCAAGGGATGAAATTCCTCCAACTTTTTGCCAAGCCGCAGTAATTTTCATATAGCTCAACATATTTCCTCCAAAATCAAATGCTTTAGTCGGGATAAATGACAATGAAGCTGCCGGATAGAAGAAGTCCGGACTATCTTTATACAGATAGCTGTCTAACTTTGAAACCAACTCATATCTACCGACAGTATTCAAAAACAGATAATTTTTAAAAGCAAAATCAGCATTATAAAACAATGCGTGGCTATTGTATCTGCCTGAATCATTATTTAAATTGGCAGGCTGTGTGGGGTTAGAGAGATTATATATAGCATATAAACCCGGAATAATAATACCCGTACCACCCGCAGAGTTTGTTTTATAATTTGTTTCCTGATAGTTATGCCCTACCGTTAAATCTAAATTCAAATCCGAAGTTAGGTCGTAATCAAAATTTAACAACAAATCACCATAATAGTTTGTGGTAGAAGACTGACTTTCTGAATAACTGGAAGTTACATCTGTCATAACATAGTCATACAATCCATCGTCTTTCCAACCGTCATTAAAACTGCTTCTCTGTGTATTAGTGAAATTTATATTACCACGATATGTCGCTGAAATATGGTCATTAAACTGGTAGCTTGCAGAAGCTATTGCATTAAAGTAGTTTCTTAAGCTCTTAGAACGGTCATGTTTTATTTTGTAGTACGGGTTTTGATAATAAACATTCCATGCATAAGCTCTGTCCGGATAATCCTTAAATAAAGTAATCGGAACATCTGAAGCCGTTTGCAAAAGATCATGGTACAGATATGAATTTGCTGTATTCGTTTTTTGTCTTGTATAATTAAACTGACCATCAAATTTCCATTTTCCGACATTTGCTCCTCCCTTCATCAAAACAGAATATCTGCTCATTTTATCTTCAGGCACAACAAATTCTCTTTCCAGACTACTAAGATTCAATACATAATATCCTTCTTTGTTTCCTGTAGTTACAGTTAAACCATTCTGAAAAACAGCACCTGTTTGGAAAAAATCCTTAACGTTGTCTTTTCCATACGGAGCAAAATAAGAATGTACCGCACTGTCATCATCAGGAGAAATAACTCCATAAGAAGGATCTATGGTTACTATACCATCACCATCCATATCAGCAAACCCGGGTCCATACGGAAGATACTGACCGGAATACGCAGGATCGCTGAAAGCAGGTCCCCATGCTCCGTTCTCAACATTTACTTTATACCCATCCCAACCTTGTCCATATTCACGCTGTCTTTCTGGTAAATAAGCAACAGATTCAATATCTATTGAGGACTTCAAAGTAACGGACATTTTTCCTTTCGAACCTCCCTTTTTTGTAGTTACAACCACAACACCATTCACACCCTGCGGACCATAAATTGCAGCTCCGGCAGAACCTTTGATGATGTTAATCGTTTCAATCACTTCCGGTGGCAATTGCGACAATACCGTTGCGGTAGATGGAACATTGTCAATAACGACTAATGCTTCGTTTGATCCTGTAACCGTTCTCGGTGTTCTTATCTGGATACTCAGATTTTGATCTACGCCATTAGACGTAGTATTGATTCTCACTCCGGATGCTTTTCCTGCCAAAGAGTTAATCACATTAGGGTTGGATGCCTGGTTCAGTTGTTCTGCCCCAATAATCTGTTGAGCAGAAGTTACTGCATCTTGAACTTTCAGCTTACCTGTAACTGGCTGAACAAATACAATTTCTGCGATGTCGTGTGTTCTCGTAGCAGTATCACCTCTTTTTTGTGCGTTTACCAGCACAAATGACGAAGTCAGAACCACTGCCAACACGCTTGTTGTTAGTTTCTTCATATCAAATTAAATTTTTTCATTGAGGCAAATTTGCAAAACATTATTAAAACCACCAAATATTTTGTTAAAAAATCGTTAATTTTTTCTACTTTTGGGTATCGCATTGAAATCAAAAAGGCATTATTGATACATTTATGGATTTACTAAAAAATTGGTCGGAGCACTATATTGAAGCCGGTTGTGATGAAGTTGGGCGTGGATGCTTGTGTGGCCCCGTGGTTGCGGCGGCTGTAATTTTGGATGAAGATTTTAAGCAAAATTTGGTTAACGATTCCAAAAAATTAACATTTAAAACCCGATCCTACCTTGATGACTATATAAAAGACAACGTCCGTGAATACGCAATCTCGGAACTTTCCCCAGCTTTTATTGATGAACACAACATTCTGAACGCCAGTATTCACGCAATGCATCTCGCTCTGGATAAACTGAAAACACGCCCCGAACTGATTCTGGTGGACGGAAACAAATTTCATCCTTACAATTACATTCCGCATCAGTGTATTGTGAAAGGAGATTCAAAAATTCTCAGCATTGCCGCCGCTTCAATACTTGCAAAAAATTATCGGGATCAACTGATGATAAAACTTCACGAGGAATTTCCCAACTACGGCTGGAACAAAAATATGGGCTACGCCACCAAAGAACACCGTGAAGCTCTGAAAAAATTCGGATCTACTGTCCATCACAGGAAATCGTTCCGGCTTGAGTATGACTAAAAGAGCCAGGTAAAAAGAGACAAGTAAAAAGGAAATCGAAGATTCGATGAAAATATTCTCCTCCCCTGTGAATAGAGGAACGATATTAGCATCGCTCAGTTCGGGCAGCAATGATTTAAGAGCCTGTGATAAGTTTGCAAAGTAAATATTCAATATACTAAAAGTTAAAAAAAATCATTTAGAAGAATACATTGGAAAAAGCAACAGGAAAAAGACAGAGAGACTGCAGATATACAAATAT